>JAJDAI010000186.1 GCA_029261955.1 Deltaproteobacteria bacterium
GCGCAGCATGCGCGGATCGATGTCCACTTCGAGGGACGCCATCGCGTTGCGCAGCAGCTCCCTGGCCGCGGGCCCGCCGTCGCCGGTGCCTTGCAGGCCGACGACGACGCCGATGCCGATGACGGGGTTGGTCTCGACGCCTTCCCAGCGGGAGACGTCCTTGATGCGGCTCGCCTGGGCCACCGAGGGCACGAGCAGGGCGAGGAGGAGGAGGATGCGGAACATTGCTGCCTCCTAGAAGGGGGTGACCATGTCGAGCAGGCGGGTGAACCAGCCGGGCCGCTGCTTGCCAGCGACGACGCCTTGCCCCGTGTACTCGATGCGGATGTCGGCGAGCTGGGTGCTCTCGACGGTGTTGTCGGACCGGATGGAGCGGGCGTCGACGATGCCGCGCAGGCCCAGGTACTCGACCTCGTTGTTCACCATGACGGCCTGGCGGCCGGCGATGACGAGGTGGCCGTTGTTGAGGACCTCCATGACGCGACCCGTCACGGTGCCGCGCAGGCTTCCCTTGCGGCCCGTGCCGCCGCTGCCCGTGTAGTCGTTGGTGGTCGAGGTCTCCAGGCCGAGGCTGGGTCCGCCCTCGAGCCCCTCGATCTGCGCCTTCAGGCCGAAGAGGGCCGACACACTCGCGTTGACCTCCCCATTGCGCCTGAGCGTCGTGTTCGCCGAGCTGTCGGCCTGCGTGTCGTGCACGATCTTGATCGTCACCAGGTCGCCGACCTGCCGCGCCTTGCGCCGCGAGTAGAGGGAGCCGCCGCCGTAGACGAAGCCCCCGTCCCCATCGACGAGCGGCGGTGGCGCGACCTGCACCTCGGGCGTGTAGTCGGGGTTGCCCGACCACTGCTTGCTGGCGGGCATGCAGCCGATCAGCAGGGCGATGGGGGCGATCCAGAGGGCCTTCATGGCGGCTCCTAGCGGGATGCGGTGACGCCAAACGACGTCACCAGCTCGACCCGTTCGGGGCCGGTGAGCACCCCGTAGACGGTGGCCTTCGTGGCCAGGTTCGTGACTTCGACGACCTCGCCGATGCGCGCGTCGCGCTTCAGCAGGCCGGGGGCGGTGATGAGCAGGCCTTCGTGTGAGACGACGAGCTGGACGGGCTGGTTGCGGTGGGCGTCCACCGCGACGTCCAGGTCGGACTCACGCAGGAGCTGGTTGAGCCCCACGTCCCGCTTGAGGGAGCGGCCGACGATGCGGAGCGGGTCCGTGAGCACGCCGCGAGGCAGGGAGCTCACGTCGCGACGAACGAAAGACAGGTCTCCGGGACCGACCGGCTGGCCGCGACCGATGAGGCCGTTGGTCACGGGGACCTCGATGTAGGCCAGCACCTCGGCCACCGCGGAGATCACGCCCAGCTCACGGCCGCGTGAGTAGACCGTGACCTCGGCGGACACGCGCCCCAGCCAGTCCTCGTCCCCGTCCGCCCGCACCCGCAGCTCGGCCCCCTCGGGGACCTCGATGCGGCCGCGCAGGCTCACGCCGACCACGGCCACCTCGACGACGGTGTCGGGCAAGGCCCGCCGGGCCTCGACCTGGAGCGCGTCGCGCACCGCGGACTCCGGGGAGCCGAAGGCGAGGCCCGGAAGCAGGACCAGCAGCAGGAGGAGGAGCTTCATGGCCTACTTGAGCTGGTTGGTGAACTGGAGCATCTCGTCCGCGGTCGAGATGGCCTTGCTCGTCAGCTCGTAGGAGCGCTGCGCCATGATCATGGCGATGAGCTCCTCCGCGACGTCGACGTTGCTGCCCTCGAGGCTGCCCGCGAGCAGCTCGCCGTAGCCGTCCCCGCCGGGGGTGCCGAGCTCGGCCTCGCCGCTGCGCTCGTTGGCCTGGTAGAGGCCGGCGCCCAGGGCCTCGAGGCCGGCCGCGTTGGTGAAGCGGGCCGTCTGGATGGAGCCGATCTCGCTCTGGGTGCCGTCGGGCGAGGTGGTGGTCACGACGCCGTCGGCGGCGATGTTGATGGCGACGGCGTCCTGCGGGACCTGCACGCCGCCGGCCAGGGTGTAGCCGCCCGACGTGGCCAGGTTGCCCTGGTCATCGATCGAGAAGGCGCCGGTCCGGGTGTAGACCTCCTCGCCCTCAGGGCTCTGCAGGGCGAAGAACTCCTTGCCGTTGATGAAGAGGTCGGTGGGGCGGTCCGTCTGAACCGGAGCACCCGAGCTGAAGTCCCGGCGCAGCGCCGCGGTGCGCGTCCCGTGCCCCACCTCCACGCTGTCGTTTCGCTTGACACCAGCCGCGTTCTCGCCGCCTCCGGTGCGGACCTTCTGGTAGTACAGGTCCTCGAAGTCCGCCCGGCTCTTCTTGAAGCCGTTCGTGTTCACGTTGGCGAGGTTGTTGGAGATGTTGTCGATTCGGAGCTGCTGGGCGGCCATGCCCGTGGCAGCCGTGTAGAGAGCGCGCATGGAGGCCTCCTGTTAGCGGTCGATCCGACCGACGCTGGTGAGTTGCTGATCCAGCTCCGACGCCGTCTCGAGCGTCTTCTGGAAGGATTCGTAGTAGCGGGAGAGCGCGACGAGCTGCGTGAGCGAGCTCACGGGGCTCACGTTGCTGCCCTCGAGGTGGAACTGCTTCACCTGCCCGCCGACCTCGGCGACCTTCTGGCCTTCGTTGAGCACGAAGCGGTTGCCGTCGATCTTGCTGAGCAGGTCGGGGTCGGTGGCCTGGACCACCGCGATCTGAGCGACCTCGGCTCCCGCCACCTTGACCTTGCCCTGCGTCGTGATCTCGAGCGCCCCGCCCTGCACCTTGATTGGCTCGCCCTTGACGGACAGCACGCGCTGCCCCCCGCGGGAGGCCAGGTAGCCCTCCCCGTCGACCTCGAAGGAGCCGTCGCGGGTGAGCTGCACGCCGCCGACGGCGCCCGGCGCGTCGAGCTGGAAGAATCCCTGGCTCTGGAGCGCGAGGTGCGTGGCGTTGCCGGTGCCCTGGAGGCTGCCCTGGCTGAAGTCGGTGTGCTGGCCATCCAAGGTGGCCCAGGCCGCACCGAGCCGGGCCTGGGGGTCGTCGGGATCCAAGCCGTCCGCCGCGTCGGGCCGGTGCAGCCGGAAGGACGGACGATCGGCCTTGAAGCCGTTCGTGTTCACGTTGGCGAGGTTGTTGGCGAGCGTGTCCAGGGCCTTCAGAGCCCGGATGCCGCCTGTCATCGCCGGATAAATCTCACGTCCCATGCTCAAGTTCCTTCCGAGCCAACCGATGAGGATGCTAGAGGCGTGCCAGCATCGCAGACTCTGCGTGAGTCCCCGTTTTTGCTGCCTTTTCCAGTTGCGCCAAGAACCAGTCAGCTTCCGATCGTCAGCTTTCCGACGGGCCGATCGTCCGGAAGCGAACGCCCCGGCCGACCTGTTGGCCGACCGGGGCGTGCCCCTCATCCCCCGCCGCGGCTACCTCTTCTTGGGTCGCCGCCGCGTCAGATCGATCTGTTCGCCGGGCCGCAGTGACGAGGCGAGCTTGCCGCGCAAGCGCAGGCAGGCCT
>JAJDAI010000187.1 GCA_029261955.1 Deltaproteobacteria bacterium
GCATGCCCATGGAGGAGAAGATCTACTCCTACATGTGGCGAGACGCGCGCTTCTGCAACGACTGCCACGTGCACGACTACGCCAATCAGGCCTGGGAGGAGTCAGCCCACGGAGAGCTGACGACCTGCCACGACTGCCACCGCGTCCCGATCCGCCACTACCCGCGCAACCTCTGGGTGACGATCACCGACCCGCCGCAGTCCCAGGCGGACATGCACCGGCCCTACATCCCCATCGACGTCTGCGAGCAGTGCCACTCCAAGAACGGCGCCGATGCCCACGTGACCGGGCCCATGACGGACGAGGTCCGCAGCCACGTCGTCAAGATCGACGACAGCCCGATGCACCGCCTGCACCTGGACTCGGAGACGCGCGAGCCTGCAGCCTTCCAGGGCGGGCGTGAGGGCGAGCACAAGGCCGACGACGACTCCGCCCACGCGGTGCCCCACGGCGCGGAGAACGACAGCCCGATCAGCTGCATGGACTGCCACGGCGCGGAGTCCAACCGGGCCCACCGCTTCGAGTCGACGCTCGAGGTCTGCACCGAGTGCCACAGCGCGCACGGCGACGAACTCGGAGCCGAGGGCATCGCCTGCCGCCAGTGCCACGGAGCTGGATTCCTGGCCCCCTGAGGCGAGCGGCGGATCGCTGGCGATCCAGCAGCCTGGATCGCGCCCGATCTCGGCCCCAAGCGGGCGCCTCGTTGCCCGATCGGCCTCTTTTTTCGAACTTCTCGGACCGACATTGACCATCGTCACGATCGGGTTCGGGCGCAGCAATACAGTGTTCCGGTACCGGGCTCCCAAGCGGGGCCTCGTCGCGCTTTCCACTCAGGAGTCCGCCGTGCTTTCCCGAAATAGCTTGTTCCGACATTCAGGTTCACTTCTGGCCGCAGTCCTGCTGCTTGCCTTGTCGGGCTGCCCCGCAGACGACGACGACGATTCGGGCGTGGACCCGGATCCCACCCCAACACCTGAGGTCCTCGAGCCCGAGGTGATGGTCACGGGTGACTACTCGGTCCAGGCCGAGGCCACGCTCCAGTTGAGCGCGGACACGGTGGACGGCACGGACGCCTCCTACACCTGGGCTTCCAACGACGAGCTCATCGCCACCGTCGACGCCGACGGCCTGGTGACTGGCGTCGCCGCTGGTGAGGCCATGATCAGCGCCACGGGCGCTGACACCGGCGCCCTCGGTGAGCACCCGGTCGTCGTGACCGCGCTTCCCGTCGACCCCGACCCCATCGTCAGCGTCTCCGGTGAATTCTGGGTCGTCGTGGGCGACACCATCGAGCTGACGGCGGCCACCGCCAACGGCACCGACGCGACCTACAGCTGGATGGTCGACGACGAGGCCGTCGCCACCGTCGACGCCGACGGCATGCTGACCGGCCACTTCGCCGGCAACGTCGTCGTGACCGCCACCGGTGACGACACCGGCGCCGCCGACACCATGGGTGTCGTGGTCACCGCCGAGGTCCCGAACTTCAGCGAGTGGGCCAACTCGGGCCACGCTGACGCCACCGCCGAAGCCTTCATCCACTGGGATGAGGACGGCGCGGTTCCCGCGTCCTGCGCGCGCTGCCACAGCACGCCTGGCTTCCAGGACTACATCGGCGCCGACGGCTCCGAGGCAGGCGTGGTTGACCAGGACGCCGTGCTCGGCACCGTCATCGAGTGCCAGGCCTGCCACAACGAGGTCGCTGACAACCTCGACGCCGTGACCTTCCCGTCCGGCGCCGTCGTCGAAGACCTGGGTGCCTCCGCCCGTTGCATGACCTGCCACCAGGGTCGCTCGTCCTCCGACACGGTCGACACCGCGATCACCGACGCCGCCGTCGCCGACGACGACACCGTCAGCGCCGACCTCGGCTTCATCAACATCCACTACTACGCCGCTGGCGCCACCCTCATGGCTGGCCTCGCGCGCGGTGGCTACCAGTACGCCGACCAGATCTACGACGTGCGCTTCCGCCACGTGGACGACAAGAACGCCTGCGTCGAGTGCCACTCCCCGCACACCCTCGAGGTCGACCTCGAGAGCTGCGCGACCTGCCACGAAGGCGTCACCACGGTCGAGGATCTGCACGCCATCCGCATGATGTCCTCCGCCACGAGCGACTACGACGGCGACGGTGACCTCGACGAGGGCATCTACGACGAGATGGTCGGCCTGCGCGAGCTGGTCTACGAAGCACTCCAGGCCTACGCGACCGAGATGGGCAACCCCGTCTGCTACGACTCGCACGCCTACCCCTACTTCTTCGGCGACACCGACGGCAGCGGCGAGTGCGAGGCGGCCGAGGCCAACTACGGCAACCGCTACACCAGCTGGACCGCGCGACTGCTGCGTGGCGCCTACAACTTCCAGGTCGCCAGCAAGGACCCCGGCGCCTTCGCTCACAACGCGAAGTACATGATCGAGCTGCTCTACGACTCGGCCATGGACCTCAACTCCGTGCTGACCAGCCCGCTCGACCTGAGCGGCATCGTGCGCAACGACCCCGGCCACTTCAACGGTTCGGGCGAGCCCGCGCGCCACTGGGACGAGGACGAAGAGGTCTCCGCCAGCTGCTCCAAGTGCCACTCGGGCTCCGACGGCTTCCGCTTCTACCTCGAGTACGGGGTTGGCACGGAGGTCCTCGAGCAGGGCAACGGCCTCGAGTGCGAGACCTGCCACGAGACCCTCGGTGACGTCGCCGACCCGGCCGACGCCTACGCCCTCCTCGAGGTCGATGAGTTCGCGCTCCAGAGCGGCGAGACCTTCTCCATCGACACCGAAGACGGCTCCAACCTCTGCGCGACCTGCCACTCGGGCCGCAAGACGGGCGCCGACGTGCAGGCCCGCATCGACTCGGGCTCCCTGAGCTTCCAGAACGTGCATTACCTGCCTGCGGCTGGTGTGCGCCTCGGCAGCGACGGCCACCTGGGCTACGAGTACGGCATCAACGACTACGACGGCGCGGTCAGCGGTCACCTTGCGGGCGACACCTGCATGACCTGCCACGACGCCGTGGTCACCGAGCACACCTTCGACGCCCACGTGTCCTACGAAGAGGGCGAATGCGCTCCGTGCCACGACTCGGCCGGTTCGCTCGAGGCCATCCGCATGGGCGACCACGCGGCTGACTACGACGGTGACGGCGACGCGGCCGAGACCCTCGCCGACGAGCTGTCGGACATGGCGGCCGCGCTGCTGCTCGCGATGCACGAGGCCGACGGCCTCTGCTACGACTCGCACTCCTACCCGTACTTCTTCACGGGTGGCGATGCGACGGGCCACTGCCTGCCGGCGGAAGCCAACTACGGCAACCGCTTCCAGGCCTTCACCGAGGCCTCGGTCGCGGGTGCCTACAACTACCAGGTCTGGGCGAAGGACCCGGGCGCCTGGGCCCACAACTTCGGCTACATCGCGCAGCTGCTGTACGACTCCTACGAGGCGAACGGTGGCGACCCGGTGACCGACGGTTGGGTCCGCCCGGGTGACGAGCTCTAGAGCTCAGACCCCAGTCTGAATACGGCACGAGCCGCGTCCCTTCGGGGGCGCGGCTCTTGTCGTTCTGGCCCGGCCGCCTGACGAACTCAGCCGGACGACTTCAGCCGTCGAATTCCAGGGAGAAGGACACGGCGACCTCGTCGCCCAGGTCCTTGTGGCTGCAGCGGAGCTTGAGCGCCGCGGCCTGGGCGGCCATGCCGAGCGCCGCCATGGACAGCTGCACCGGCTCCAGGCTTCGAACGGTCCAGCCGGTGTCCGTGCGGCCGAGCTCGACCGAAGCCGGCACCGTGCCTCCGCCGCCCAGGATCCCCACCCGCAGCGTCGCCGTCGCGGCGGTGCGCTGCCCCGGGGCCAGCTTCGCCTGCTCGGGCACGACGGAGAGCACGTCGATCCGGGCCGTGGCCCGCGCGCCCTCAGCGATCTCGAACAGCGCCACCCGCAGCGAGGTGTCGCGCGCCTTGTCGGCGGTGTTCACAGTCTCGAGCGCGACGTCGATGCCCCCGCGCAGGCTTCGAGCGTCGTTCCCCCGCAGCTCGAGCGCGCCCGCTTGCTCACCGAACCGTCCGGGGACCTTGAGGATGCTCTCCTTGGTCGCCACGAAGCGGATGAAGCCCTTGCCCTGCACGAGCTCCAGGCGCTGCAGCGGGCCCTCTGCAGGCTTCGCGGCCGTGGCGGTGCGCTCCGGCGGGGGCGCGATCGAGTCGGGCCCGGAGGAGCATCCAGCGGCCAGGGCAGCCAGGGAGATCAGCAAGGTGGTGGGTCGAGGCATCCAGCTCTCCGAACCGTGAATCCCTTGATCCTGCCTGCTCCCCATCGAACGTGTTCCGGATCTTGTCGCCCCGGATCGCCTGTTCGTGCCACCCCGTCCCGAAACTGATTTCTCAGCCCACGATGCCTTTGGCAGTTGCTTGATCGCGGTCAAGTCGGTCCGCCCGCCGGGCGACGACTGGGGAGGGGGAGGAGCCCGTCGGCTCAGATCGGGCATCCCTGCGGGCCCCGGAAAAAAAGAACCGCTGTGCCAGTCGCCATGGGTGAGATCCATCACTCACCCCCCAAGGGCGCCGGCAGGACACTCGATGCACGTTGCTGAAGGTGCCGAGGACACCCGCCGCAGCGTGGGGGACGGCTCCCGCCGCGCCGGCTGATGCTGGCGGTGGTGGGGTGGGTCTGCCTTGTTGCTCTTGGCCCCCGTGGCTGGGGCCGCGCCGAACGCGGGGGTCGTCGTCAGACGAGCTCGCCGCAGCGGGAGGACTGAAGCCACACGAGCGAGAGGTGCCGAACCCCAGCTTCGGGGTTCGACCCGGCGCGCTGTCCGCGTCGGACGGCAACTTGCGGCTGACCGCGGTCAGCAGAGCGAGGAGCGCATCGTGGCCAGGCTGCTCCCAATCGGACTGCTGCTGCTGCTCTGTTGCGGTTGTCAGCGAGGCTTCGCGGACCCCTCCCGGGAGTTCGCCGAGCCCCTGCCCCAAGACCGCACCTGGCCGAGCGTGGTGCACGAGCCGACCGCCTTCGGCGTGCTGGCCACCCCGCTCGTCGTGGGCTCGGATGAGCGCGACGTGCCCGCCGGCACCCGCTGCGAGGCCTGCCACGACCAGCCGCCGGACCCCACCTGGCAGCCGGCGCCGGGCGAGCTCTTCCACGACAACATCGAGGTGCAGCACGGCGAGCTGACCTGCTCGCAGTGCCACGACCCCGAGACCCGCGCCCTGCACCTGGCCGACGACGAGCTGGTCCCCTGGGTCGAGGTCATCCGGCTCTGCGGCCAGTGCCACGGCACCCAGCGCCGCGACTTCGAGCACGGCGCGCACGGC
>JAJDAI010000188.1 GCA_029261955.1 Deltaproteobacteria bacterium
GTCGAGGATCTCGACGCGCTCGGGGCGCAGGCGGGGCACCGCAGCGCCGACGAGGGCCGCCATCCGCTTGCCCTCGTCCAGCGTGAGCGCGCTGCCGGACTTCAGCTCGACGTGCACCGAGGCCGAGGGGTCCTCCTGGTCCTCCACGAAGAGGCTGCGCTGCGGGATGGAGAGGATGACGTCAGCGCCCATCACCTGGGCGAAGGAGTTGATCTGGGCCTCGATCTGACCCTCCATGCAGCGCACCCACTCGACGTGCTCGACGAACTGCGTGACGCCGAACTTCCCCTCGCCCAGCGTGCAGGGGTAGGTGCCCGAAGCCGTCTCCAGCACCGTGCCGCGCAGGTTCAAGGCGATGCCGTTGCGGAC
The DNA here is from genome assembly GCA_029261955.1 of Deltaproteobacteria bacterium. Classification (GTDB taxonomy): domain Bacteria; phylum Myxococcota_A; class UBA796; order UBA9615; family UBA9615; genus CALCXL01. The sequence goes on from JAJDAI010000188.1 coordinate 370, forward strand.
CGAGCGGGGCACGAAGATGCGGTCGGTGCCGGCCTCGAGGCGGTACGGCGTCTCCTGGCCCTTGAGCTGCTCGAGCACGATGCTCGTCGTCTTGGGGTCCAGCGGCGTCTGGAAGAGCAGGGTCATCGGGTCGTGCGCAGCCCAGCCCCACAGCGCGGCCGTGATGGCCAGCGACAGCGCGGACGCGACGATGAGGCGGACCCGGCGCTGCGGGTCCAGGGCGTCGAACCAGCGGCGGAGTCGCTGGAGGAGCTCGGTGAGGCGGTTCATGGAGTCAGACCTGGATTCGCATCAGCTCTTCGTAGGCCGAGAGCGCGCGGTTTCGGAGCTGGACGGTGTACTTGAGGGCGATGTCGGCCTTCTCGAGCTCGACCATCGTGTGGTGGACGTTGACGTCCTTGCCCGAGGCCAAATCGATGACCATCTGGTCGGCGCTGTCCTGCAGCTCGCTGACCTGGTGCAGCGCGCCGTCCATGCCGCCGGCGCTGACGGAGCCGGGCGACTCGGGCAGCGCGAAGGGGTCGCTCGTCTTGCTGAGCTGGTTCGCGACCGTCTTCTGGGCCTTCGCGGCCTGCGAGGCCTTGCGGTTCGCTGCCTGCTGGACGATGGCCGAGTAGCTGGAGCTACCGAAGCCCGAGATGCGGCTCATCGCCCGATCTCCAGCGCCTTGAGCAGCATGTTCTTGGTGGCCGAGATGGCCGTGACGTTGGACTCGTAGGCGCGGCTCGCCGACATCATGTCGACCATCTCCTCGACCACGTTCACGTTGGGCATCAGCACCAGGCCCGTCTCAGGGTCCGCGTCGGGGTGGCCCGGGTCGTAGACCTGCTCGGGCGGCCGCTGGTCCTCGACGACGTCCACCACCACCGGCTTGCGGAGCTTGTCGGCCATGAGGTCGCCGAAGGACTCCTGCGCGGGGGCGGCCTTGTAGACCGGCATCTTGCGGAGGTAGGGACCGCCCTCTTCGGTGCGCGTGGTGTTCGCGTTGGCGATGTTGCTGGAGACCGTCTGCAGGCGGGTCCGCTCGGCCGTGAGGCCCGACGCGGAGACCTGCAGGATGCTGAGAAGGTTCATCCTCGACCCCCATCCGTGGCGGCGTACTCGAGCATGGCGAGCCGCCGGTTCATGGCTTCAACGGTCGCGTTGAAGAGCATGTTGTTGGTGACCAGGACGACCATCTCCTCGTCCGGGTTGACCGAGTTGCCGTCCTCGCTCCAGGCGGGGGCCTCGATCTCGTCGACCTCGCCCGCGGCGGCCATGCCGTCGTCCTCGAAGGCGGCGACCCCGTCGGCCTGCGCCTCGGCAGACTCCAGGACGCGGTTGAAGGCAGCCTCGAAGTCGAGGCGCTTCGCCCGGTACTCCGGCGTCTGCGCGTTGGCGATGTTGGAGGTGGCGAGCCCGTGCTGCTGCATCCGAAGATCCAGCGAGCGGCTCAAGGTCGAGAGGACGGGGTCGAGAAAGCGTCCTGCCATGTCCGGCCTCCAAACGTTGGCTTCCTGCCAACTCGACAAGAAACATTTCAAGTCGTGTGCCAGATCCGCCGATAGGCCAGATCGGAGCCCCCAGATCGCACGACGTCCCGCGATCCTTTCCAGCGCGCTCCCTCCCCCAACCCGCTCACGCCCCGCCAGGAATCCGCCGATCGCGGATCCACTGACAGCGATCCGTCACGGATCTGACAAGGCTCTGACGGCGCTCAGGGAGCCGGGTCGACCAGGCCGTCCAGGGCGGTGTCGAAGGTGCCGGCGCCGCGCAGGCGGCGGGCTTGCAGGGCCCAGGCGTCGGTGCCGGTGGCGAGGGTCGCCAGCAGGGCGTCCGCCTCCGCGGTCCTGCCGAGGGCGCCGAGCGAGCGCGCCCGGTAGAAGTCGAGGGCTCGGGTCTGCGCCTCGTCGGGCTCCTCACCCCCAGCGGCCTCCACCGCGGCGAGCACGGCCTGCCACGCGGCCGCGTCCTTCGCGATCTGCGCGCCCACAGACGCGACCTTCAGCCAACCGACGGCCGGGTCCTCGGCCCCCCCCAGGCTCACGCCCTCGGTGAGCTCCGGCAGGGCAGCGGCGAGCTCGCCCGCGTCGAACAGGGCGAGGCCGCGGCGGTAGTGCAGCTCGGGCAGCAGCGCCCGGTTGCGCACCGAGTCGGCGGCCTCCTCCATGGCGCGCGCGTAGGCGGCGGCCGCTTCGACCGGCTCGCTCTGCTCGCGCAGCACATCTCCGCGCACCGCTTCCACGATGACCGGGATGTGCGGCAGGTCGGAGTTGTCGAGGTAGGACACCGTCTGGGCGGCGGCGTCGGGCTTGCCCTGGCGCAGGTAGATGTCGGCGAGGTCCACGAGGTAGCGCGTCTCGTCGATCCCGCCGGTCCCCTCGGCGACCGCCTGGCCGACCCAGCGCGCCGCCAGGCCGGGCAGACCGGCGCTGAGGGCCGCGTTCGCGGCGTCCTTCCGGGTCTCGGTGTCGACGCAGCCGTGCATGCTCGGCAGGTCGAGGAAGCCCCGGTACAGCCCCAAGGCCCGCGTCACCTCCCCGCGCGTGCGCAGGTCGTTGAAGGCGCGGGGCGCCGTGCGGCAGACGATCTCGTGGTAGGCGATGGCGCCGCCTTCGCTCGGTGTGCGCCCCTCGATCCACCGGTACATGTTCAGCCCGTCCTGCAGCAGGTCGAGCTCGATCCAGAGCTGCGCCGCGATGGACAGGGCCTCGTCCTCGACCACCGTGTTGGGCCAGGCGAGCGCGATGTCCCGCACCGCCAGGCTCAGGTCCTGCCAGCTGCGGTCCTTCCCCTTGCCGTTCACCGCCACCGAGTCGAGCACCTGGAGCCTCAGCCGGGCCAGCGGCGCGACGGTCGACCCCGGGGTCCGACCGAGGATCTCCTTGAGCCAGCGCCGCGACTCCGTGATGTCGTGGTGGCTGAGCGCCGCCTCGTGCAGCCACCAGCGCGCGCGCTCCCGGGTCACGCGATCCCCCTCCGCCAGCAGCCGCTCCAGGAAGGGCAAGGCCGCCGCGGTGCGCCCCGCATCGAGGTAGATGCGGCCCCATTGGGAGTCGAATTCGAGCCCGCGGGCCAGGGTCGGATGCTCCGCCAGGGCGAGGTCCGCCACCGCCGCCGCGGGCGCCGTCTCGCCATCCCGCCAGAGGGCCCATGCGATGGAGCGGCGCACCTCGAAGCGCATCGCGTCGTCCCGGCTCCGGAGGCTGCCCAGGCTGCGCACCAGCTCGTCGATCCCCTCGGTGCTCCGGTGCCGACCGATCAGCGAGAGCCCCCGGCCCAGCTGCCAGAACACCCGATCGGGGTCGTCGGGCGCCGAGGCGATGGCGCGCCCGTACTGCAGCTCCGACTCGTGGAAGTTCCGGTCCCGCTCGTAGGCGTAGCCCGCCATGCCGCGCAGCCAGCCCTCCCAGGGCACGCCCGGGTTCAGGCCCGAGGCCAGGACGAAGGCGTCACCCGCGCGACCGGCGTGCCAGGGCTCACCGTCTGAAGCCGGCAGCGACCACACGAAGGCGCGCGCGGCCGCGTAGAGGGCCGAGGCCCCGTCGCCGCTCATGCTCAGGCCGCGCAGCGCCCGAGCGGCGTCTTCCAGCTTCCCGAGATCCGCCGCCTCGATCGCGCCCACCAGCTCGGGGTTGCGAGTCCAGGCAGCGCGGAGCTCCTTGGGCACGGGCGGGCTGCGGCGGGGCCTGGAGTCCAGCCGGAGCGGCGGGTGCACGGGAGACGCAACACCGACCGGCCAGATCACGGGCCCGGTCTCCACCCAGGGGGGGCGTGCGATGCGGGGCTCGGCCAGCACGTCAGCGAGCTTCGTGTCCTCGTTCTCGTTGCGCGCGGCGTCGCTGGCTTCGTTCGCGCGGCGGATCTGGAGCCGCACCGCGTCGCCGGCGAAGCGACGGTCGTAGAAGGAGACCCGCAGCTCGGTCCGGTCCCGCTCGACCGTGACGCCCTTCACCTCGGGCGCCAGGCGCAGGTCGAGCCGCATCGCATGACGCGCCTGCGGGATCGAGTTGAAGGAGCGGATGATCGGCAAGCCCGCCTGGCTCACCTGGGAGCCGATGGCCACCTCCTGCCGCCACAGCGACAGCCGAAAGACCCCGTCGTCGATCGTTGGCTCGGCCGTGACGCGCGCGCCCGCGCTGAGCTCGAGCTTCAGCAGCCCAAGTCGCCCCTCTGCGGCCGCATCCACGACCACCGGAGCCGCGAGCTCCTCGGGGGCGGACTCCTGCGCCTGCGCCGTGGGCGCGATGAGCAGGACGAAGATGGGGAGCCAGGATCGCAGCCCGTAGTTCCTAGAGAGCGGACGCTTCCCGCCCGGATTTGTCCGCTCCGCCGTCCGCGGGCTCGCCACCCTTCTCATCGGCGGGCTTCGCCGGAAGCCGAGCGGCCTTTCGCATGGTGCCGGACTTGTCGTGCGTCGGCGCCGTCAGGCCCTTCTTGCGGAGCTTCTCGACGAGGGTCGTCCGGTTCATCTGCAGCAGCTCGGCCGCGCGACTCCGGTTCCAGCCCGTCCGCTCCAGCGCCTGGAGGATGAGGTTCGTCTCGTAGTGCTCGACCGCGGCCGCCAGCTTGATGCCCTGATCGGGCAGCGCGGGCGAGGCCCAGGGATCGATGATCTCGTCTTCGTCCTCCAGGCCGGCGGCCGCCCGGATCTTCGGCGGCAGGTCGTCCTGGCCCAGCACGTCCCCCTCCGCCAACACGCTCATGCGCTCGATGACGGAGCGGAGCTCGCGCACGTTGCCGTGCCACTCGTAGGAGCAGAGAGCGTCCAGCGCGGCCTTGCTGATGCCCCGCAACGGGAAGTCGCTGCGGGCGTTGAAGACCTCGGCGAAGTGGCGGACCAGCAGCGGGATGTCGTCGGCACGCTCACGCAGGGGCGGCACCCGCAGCGGGATGACCGCGAGCCGGTAGAAGAGGTCCTCCCGGAAGTTCCCGTCGGCCATCTCGGCCTCGAGGTCCCGGTTGGTCGCCGCGACGATGCGCACGTCGGTGCCCCGGGGGCGGCTCGCGCCGACCGCCTGGACCTCGCCCGTCTGGAGCACGCGGAGCAGCTTGACCTGCATCGCCAGCTCGAGCTCGCCGACCTCGTCCAGGAACAGGGTGCCTCCGTCGGCGGCCACGAAGACGCCGTCCTTGTCGCTGACCGCTCCGGTGAACGAGCCCCGCTTGTGGCCGAAGAAGTGCGACTCCACGAGCTCCCGCGGGATGGCGCCGCAGTTCACCGGGATCATCTCCTTCTCGGAGCGCTTGCTCAGGGTGTGCAGCGTCGCCGCGGCGTGCTCCTTGCCGGTGCCGGACTCGCCCGTGATCAGGCAGGTGCTCTCGGTGCGGGCGACCCGCTCGAGCATCCGGTAGAGCCGCGTCATCGCCGAGGACTCGCCGACCAGGTGACCGAAGTGCAGCTCGGGCAGGGGCGACTCGGGACCGAAGGACAGGCCGATCTCGCCCGCATCGGGGGCGGTCAGCAGGTCGAGGGCCTTGTGGAAGGAGGCGCGGGTGACGGGGTAGCGCAGGGGACGGAAGGCCGGCTCGCCCACCGCGTGGACCTTCTTCTCGCCGGGCGCGTCGCAGAGCACCACCACCGGCGGCAGCTCGCCCATGCACTCCACAGCCACGCTGAGCAGGTGGGAGACATCGAGGCCTTCGACCCCGTTGCGCACCACAAGCCCCGGCGGCGTATCGCTTCGAATCAGCTGGGCCGCGACCACATCCCGGTCGAGGACCACGAGCTCATCATCTCCCGTGCAGCGCTCGCGAAGCCACTCTTCGAGTGCGGGCGAGTCCTTCTTCCGGTCGATGAGGAGGATGTACATACAACCCCTCCTGGCGTTTCCTTCAGCTCCTCAACCGATTCCGGGTCTCCGTCCCATCCTGGAACCGACCCGGGGCCCCACACGGCCGAACGCCCCAACTGACTCCAGTGTGGAGGATCGGGCCCAGCAGGGTCAACCGGTTCCGCGGGTCCGTCCGGGCCGGAATCCCCCTGGCGACGGCGGCTCGGAGACGTGCTTCTCCGCGGTCAGGCGATCAGCGATCGGCCTTGTTCCGGCGGTATCGCTTGGGCTTCGTGGGCCGGTGGGGGCTCTCCACCTCCGGCAGCGGCCAGGCGAAGGCTTCGCGCCCGCCCGCCTCCTCGTAGGCATCCCAGAGCCCCTGGCGGTACCACGCCGTGACCTTCCAGCCGGGGCGCAGATCGTAGTCCTCCTTGTGCCAGTCGCCGGCCTCCTCCACGAGGCGCTTGACCTTGCGGGTGTGCTTGCCGGTGGCCACGACGATGTCCGCGCGCTCGATGTGCTTCTTCTTCGGCACGGTCTTGATGTAGCGGATCCGCTCGTGGTCCCAGCCGCGGGTGATCAGGTACCAGCGGGCGGGGTTCTTGGCGTCCACGTTGACCGTCTGCACCCCGAGGCCGTCGCTGTCGGGCTTCCCCGCCGCCACGCCCACGTGGTCGCTGATCATGGCGTAGAAGCCGCGCTTGGTCTGGACGTAGACGTACTTGTTGGAGCCGTCGTCGTAGCCCTCGGCGTTGACCTGGAGGGACTCGCGCGCGAGGCCGGGCACCGCCAACAGCGGCAGCACGATGCCCACGGTCGCCAGGACCCGAACCACGGTCGGTCGGTCCGCGTCCCGGATCAGCAGCCAGGCCTGCTGCGCTCCCCAGCCGCAGAGCAGGAAGACGGGCAGGTCGATGTTCACGACGCACCAGGGCGTCTTGTAGGGGATCAGCGAGTAGACGAGGAAGGCCGAGGCAGCCCAGGTCGTCAGGAAGACGCCGACGCGGTGCCGGCGCACCAGCGCGAACAGCACGGCCGGGAGGATGGCGTAGGACGCGAAGCCCTGGCTGGAGCGCATCACCTCCCAGAAGTAGAGGAAGGGCTTGCCCTGGTTGCGGCCGGTGGTGCCGTGCTCGAGCCAGGGCGTGTAGGCCAGGAAGAAGCCCTTCACACCGAAGCCGTAGCTGAAGAAGGACGAGAACAGCAGGACCGTGACGACGGCGAACAGGACGATGCCCGCCAGCCAGATCCAGCGCGCGCCCCAGAGCCAGTCGCGCAGCGCCTCGGTCCGGTTGCGCCCGCCGAAGAGGTCGTCCTCACCGTCCTGCCGCTCGGTGCCCAGCAGCCAGGCCGCGCCGGCGGACAAGCCGAAGAAGCCAACCGTCAGCACGGTCGTCTCCTTGTTGGCGAAGCACAGCGCGGCCGCGAGCGAAGCCAGCAGGCCCCACTTCATCGCCGGCTTGTGGGCGAAGCGAGCCAGGGACGCGGCCCAGAGCGCCGAGAAGGCGATGAGGTACAGCTCGTGGATGTTCGTCCGCGAGAAGTAGACCATGCAGGGCGCGACGGCCGTCAGCAGCCCGGCGACCGCGATGCCCACGCCACCCATCCAGCGCCGCACCGGCAGCAGCATCAGGGGGACGCTGATCCCCGCGATCACCGTGCCCATGCGCAGCGCGGCGTCCGAGGGCTTCATCAGCCAGAAGAAGAGCAGGTTGACGTAGTAGAGGAAGGGGCCGTGGTAGTCGGTGTGCTGGTAGCGGTAGACGTTCCACCAGTAGAGGCGGAGCGTGAACCAGCCGTTGACGCCTTCGTCGCTGTGCAGCGGCTTGTCGGCCAGGCCGGGCAGGCGGAAGGCGGCGGAGATCGCGAGCACCCCGAGGAGCCCGAGGATGAAGAGGGCGCGGCGCCGCTGTTCAGCCGACATCATCGGGCTCCCGCGCGCGGCCGTAGTCGTCGCCGAGGCGCACGACGTCGTCCAATTCGGGGGTCGACACCTCCACGAGGCGCACGTCGGTGACCGCCAGCGTCCGGTGGACCTGCCCCGGCTGGACGCGCACCACATCGCCCTCCTTGAGGAGCGTGACGACGGGGCCGTCGCCCTTGTCCAGGCTGAACTCCGCCTCCCCTTCCAGCACCAGGAAGGTCTCGTCCTTCTGGCGGTGGTACTGCAGGCTCAGTCGGCAGCCAGCGCGGACGAAGAGGATCTTCCCCACGTAGCGGTCGGTGTGGGCCCAGATCAGTTCATGGCCCCAGGGCTTGTCGACTCGGTGCACGGCGGCTTCAGGGATGCTGGGTGACGTAGGGATCGTAGGGGCTCGCGGACGCGAGGGTGCGGCCACGGGCTTCGGCTTCGGCGCGGGTCTCGAACACGCCCACACGCACACGGTGCCACGCCGTTCCGGAGACGTCCGCTTCCTGATGGAAGGCCTCGAAGCCTCGAGACCGCAGGGAGCGGATCAGCTTGGCCGCCTCGTCCTTCGTGGGGTAGGCGGCGAGCTGCACGGTCCAGCCCCGCGCGCCCTTCGGAGCGGAGGGCAGGGTGGCGCCGTCTGCAGGATCGGGGCGGACCACCTCGACCTTCGCGACCTCCGGCCGGGGCGTGGGTGCCGGGGTGGGCTCGGGCGGCGGCACCGGGGTGGGCTCGGGCGTGGGTGCCGGGGTGGGCGCCGGCGTCGGCAGCCCCTCCTCGTCGGCGCGGCCTGGCCGCGTGTCGTCCAGCGCGACCAGCTGCGGAGTCCGGTCCTCCTCATCGAGCAGCGTGCGGACCTGTTCGGCGCTGAGGCCCTCGGGCGTGCCCGCCTCGTCGGCGCCCCCCGAGCGGGCGGCCGTGTCGGACTCCCGGGAGCTGCGATCCCGCTCGGCGAGCAGATCGGCGAGCACGGCGCTCGCCTCCCGCTGGCCCTCCGCCATGGGCACGAGCAGCTGCTCGTCCACGGGGCTTCGCCAGATGCCGAACTGGAGGCCGAGGGCGAAGCTCGCCCCCACCAACACGACGATCAGGCCGAGCAACGACACGAGCTGCGGACCGGTGACCCGGTACTCACGTACCTCTCGGATCCGGTCGAGGTCCCGCACGCGCGTCTGTTCCTCTCGTCAGGGGGGCTGGGGCGCCAGCCTTGTCGAGCCGCCGGGGAGTCGCAAGCGCGGCTCCCAGCGAGGACAGAACCCCCGGGCGGGCCCGGGCTTCCGCTCAGGCCTCGGGGCGGATTTCCTCGATGATGTAGGTCTCGAGCACGTCGCCGTTCTTGACGTCGTCGAAGCCGTCGAGCCCGATGCCGCACTCGAAGCCGGTGAGGACCTCCTTGACGTCGTCCTTGAAGCGGCGCATCGAGT
>JAJDAI010000189.1 GCA_029261955.1 Deltaproteobacteria bacterium
CCACCACGATCCAGCCGGGGTCGCGGTCCTTCACGGCGCGGATGACGGCCGCGAGCACCTCGTGCGACGTGATGAAGCCCTGCGCGCCGGGGACGGTGCCCACGGCGTTGGGCTTGATGAAGACGGTCTGGCCCGGCTGGATCGCGTCGAGCCCGCCCGCCAGCTCGATGGCGCGGCGCACGGCTGCCTCGACGTCGTCGTCCACCGCCACCGCGGCCACGGAGGTGGGCGCGTCGGCGTAGGGATCGTCGGGGGCGTCGGGGTCGCAGGCTGCGAGGCTCGTCGCGGCGACGGCGGCCGTCGCGTGCCCCAGGAATTGCCGTCGGGTCCAGTCGTTTTCGTCGCTCATGGACGCAGGGTACGCGAGCTGGGGCGGGCCGGTTGCGCGCTCTGGGCGGGCGGGATCGCGATTCGGCCGGTCCGTCAAGCCGGATCGGCCAGTCGTCGCCTCGATTCCCGAGGGCGCACCCTGTAAGGTCCCCACGGACCGGAGTGGATTTGCGGGGATCCGATCAAAAGAATGAGCCGATCCCGTCGGTGGCCTGGCCGACGGTGATCCTCCTTGTCGCGATGTGCACCCTTTGGTTCGCGTCCGCGGCGGCAGGTGTTTCGGGGAAGGCCGCTGTGTGGGTGGCCATCCTGGGGGCTTCGGTGGCCGACTACGCCGCGTTCACACTGATGCACGAGGCCAGCCACGGGCTGGTCGGCCGGAAGCGTCGTGTGCTCAACCAGGTGGCGGGCGAGCTCTGCTCGACCTTCCTGATGTGCCGCTTCAACGGCTTTCGGCAGGTCCACCTCCGCCACCACCGGCACGCCGGCAACCCCGAGAAGGACCCCGACAACTTCGCGGGCGGGGGCCCCTTCTGGCTGCTGCCGCTGCGTTGGGCGACCGCTGACCTCAACTACTGGTTCGAGTTCGACGACAAGGCGCGCATCCCGAAGCTCGAACGGCGCCTGTCCGACCTGACCTGGTACCCGCTGCTGGCCCTGCTCGCGGTCGCGCTGTACCTCGGGTTCTGGAAGGAGCTGCTGCTCTTCTGGGTCCTGCCGGCGCGCATCGCGCTGGTGGTCAGCACCTACTTCTTCGACTACCTGCCGCACCAGCGCCCCCACACCGTGGACCGGCGCGTGAACCCGTTCCAGACCAGCGCGAACCTGCGCGGCGGCCCCGTGCTCGACGTGCTCCTGATGGGGCACACCCTGCACCTCGTGCACCACCTCCACCCGGCGGTGCCCTTCTACCGGCTGCGCGCGCTCTACCGGCGCATCCGACCCGACCTGCTCGCCCGCGGCGCACGCGAAGTGTGGCCCTTCACGAGCCCCCGTCCCTACACCGAAGAGCCGGCCCCGACGCCGGTCTTGCCCGCGGAGTCCGCACCATGTGGCTGATCGACAAGCTGACGAAGGCATCTGAGAGCACGTTCGAAGCGATGAACAAGCACGAGTTCGAGCTGCTGGGCGACGCCCCCGGCCCGACCCCGAGCGCACCCCTGGGCAACGCCGGGGACTTCATCGGCAAGAACGCCTGGGAGGTCATCGCCGGCTACGAGCGCGAGTACGGCGGCTTCCTCCGCATCTGGCTGCTCGGCGATCCCACGATCATCCCCCTGGACGGCGAGCTCACCGAGCGCGTGTTCATCACGGCCCGCGAGGACTTCTACAAGGACGCGCCGACGGCGGCCCTGCGGCCCGTGCTGAGCGACGTCGAGCCCTTCCTCGCGAACATCCCCGAGCATGCGCCGCTCCAGGCGCGCAGCCTCTTCAAGCTCGATGGCTACCTGGCCTGGGTGGCCCAGCAGGTCGGCCCGCTGCGCGAGGCGACGCGGGTTCGCCTGGCCCTGCTCGCCGAGGGCAAGCCCCGGCCCGACGGCCTCTACGAGACGCGGCGCATCGGCTTCGACTGCTTCAGCAAGATGGCGGTGGGTCACACCTTCGACGACGCCGTGTGGAAGACGATGTGGCGCATGGTGGAGGAGGGCGATCAGCGCATGAACGCCACCCTGCCCACCGGCCAGACCAGCTGGGACCCGGGCTTCCTGAAGGCGCGCAAGGCCTTCTGGGCGGAGTTCAGCACCGACATCGACGAGGCGAAGGGCACGGACCTCGATGGGCGGCTCGACATGCTGGCCCTGGGGCTGCGCGAGAACGTCGATCTGACGATGCCGGAGCTCGCCGCGTCGCTGGCGAACCTCTACTTCAGCGGCATGCTGTCCTCGTCCTCGTCGCTGCAGAACGCGCTCTGGTACCTGACGAACCACGCCGTGGACAAGCAGCAGGTCCAGGCCGAGGTGGACGGCCTGGACGCCGACTTCACCTTCGAGCAGCTGGACGCGCTCCCGCACCTGGACGCCTGCGTGCGCGAGGCCATGCGGTTGCTGCCGCCCGTGCCGATCTTCCTGCGCCAGACGGCGAAGGACCGCGAGATCGAGATCGGCGGCTGGTCGGTGCCGAAGGACACGCAGGTCTTCCTGTGCAACTACGCGGTGCATCGCTCCGAGCGGCACTGGGCCGAGCCCGACAGCTGGAAGCCCTCGCGCTGGACCCAGGACGTCAAGGACGCGAACCCCTACGGCAGCGGGACCTTCTGGCCCTTCGGCCGCGGCGTGCGCGCCTGCACGGGCGAGCGCACGGCGATCGTCTACATCAAGACGGCCATCGCGGAGGCGCTGCGCGAGTTCGACGTGTCCGTCGGCGCCGGGCAGGACTTCGTGCCCGAGCAGTTCTTCGGGTGCATGTCGGGCACCGACTGGGTCTTCGACGTGAAGAAGCGGTAGTCCGCGGAGGGGGTCAGGACACTTCTCGCAACGGGGTCAGGACACCTCTCGCAACGGGGTCAGGACACCTCTCGCAACGGGCGCAACGGGCAACGGGCACCACGTTCTGATCTTGGGGTCCCTCTTCAGGGGTCCGTTGCGGCCGTTGCTCGTTGCGAGCGTTGCGTGAGGTGCAGGCCGTTGCGTGAGGTGCAGCTCGTTGCGTGAGGTGCAGCTCGTCGCGTGAGGTGCAGCCCCCTTACTGACTCTGCGAAGCGAAGATCGCGATGGCAGCGATGAGCGCGATGCCGGCGGCGGTTGCGAGGGCGATCTTCCACTTGCTCCAGGGCCGCTCGCCCTGAAGCTCGCCCGTGACCGCGTTCACGGCGAAGCGGAAGATGCGCTCGTCGTATCGGAAGCTCGCGATCCAGAGCGGCAGCAGCAGCAGCTTGAAGTGCACGTCCGCGTAGGCCGAGCTGAGGTGGCCGATGCGCTGCTCGTCGCCGCCGATGTCGCGGCGCACGGTGTCGCGGATGACTGGGTCCATCTTGCGGCCCTTCGCGTGCTCGAAGCCGTGGCCCACCTCGATCTGGTAGCGCTCGGCTGAGAAGCCGGCGAGGTATCCCTGCGCGAAGGGCTTCAGGGCGTGCAGATCCCAGGGCTCCAGCGCGTCGATGAGCTCAGGCGGCAGCGCGGCGGAGGCGCACAGCAGCACGTCGTCGAAGCTGTCCTGCACGGTGCCGGCGACGGAGCGCCAGCGCGTCTTGCGGACCTGGCGGGTCTTGGTGTTGCCGTCGGAGTCCCGGTAGCTCTCGGTCACGTAGTAGTAGTCGCCGCGCTGGCCCGAGTAGCGGCTCGTGGCCTCGGCGTCGTAGGTCCAGTGCGGCAGGTAGACGCCGTTGAGCTTGCCGGCGCGGGCGCGCCGCGCGAAGTCGTTGGGCGCGAACCAGCGCTTGCGGACCCAGGTGCGGAAGAGGTCGCCGGCACGCTCCCGCTCGATGACGAAGGGGACGAGGGACTCGGGGACCAGCTCCTCGCGCTCGTCGTCCACCACGACGATGGGGGAGTCGCAGTAGGGGCAGCGCGTGGCCTGGACGTCGGCGGCGAAGGCCGCGCCGCAGCCGTCGCACTGGACCTGCTGGTGCTCCTCGTCGGCCAGGGAGCGCGCCGCCCGGTTGGCGGCCGCGAGGCCGTGGGCGAGCGGGTACTCGACGATCTGCCCGCCACCGGGCGGGACCGCCTGGGTGTGCTGGCAGGCGCTGCACTCCAGGTGGTCGGTGCCCGGGGCGTAGGTGAGGCGGGAGCCGCAGCGGGCACAAGGGAACT
>JAJDAI010000190.1 GCA_029261955.1 Deltaproteobacteria bacterium
CCCTCGACCTGCTCGCCTCCGCGGGCGGCCAGGGGCTCATCCGCACGACGGGGGACCTCGGGCGCGCGCCGGAGACCGACGAGGGGCTCTTGGCGCTGCTCGCCGGGCCGCGCCGCTCCGCGAAGCCGCTGGGCCGGGGTCTGCTGGAGGCCTTGGGCCTGGGCTTGTCCCTGACGCCCGACAACATCCTCTTCCGCGGCAACCTCGCCACCCACGACGGCAGCGACCAGCTGCTGGACCGCCGGGCGGGGCGCATCCGGGCCGGCCAGTCGGACCTGCTGGCGGACCTGCGGGACGTGCCGCTCCAGGACGGGCTCCGGGGCTCGATCCTGCCGGCGCACGAGCACCGGGTCGTGGTCCTGCTGCGGGGCCCGGGCCTGTCCGCGGCCATCGGCGACACCGACCCCGGCAGCTCCGCGCTGGTGCAGCGCGTCCACCCGGCGCGGGCCCTGGACGAGTCCGAGGAGGCCGAGCGCACCGCGCGCGCCCTGGACGAGCTGCTGGCCCTGGCCCGCACGGTCTTGTCCGCGCACCCGCACAACGCCGAGCGGGCGGCCGCGGGCCTGCACCCCGCCAACTGCGTGATCACGCGGGGGGCTGCCTCGGCGGCCGATCTGCCGACGCCCGTGCTGCCGCCCGGCAAGGCGGCGCTGATCTCCGGCTGCTCGACCGCCCAGGGGGTCGCCCGGGCCGTGGGCCTCGAGCCCGCGACCTCCAGCGTCATGACCGGCAACCTCGACACGGATCTGGACGCCAAGTTCGAGGCCGCGGCGGAGCTGCTGGCCAGCCACACCCTCGTCGCCATGCACATCAAGGGCACCGACATCGCGGCCCACGACCGCCGGCCCATCGAGAAGCGGGACTTCATCGCCCGGATCGACGTGGCGCTGGCCCGCTTCCTTCAGGAGCACCCCGAGCGCGCCGCGGGGCTGCGCATCGTCGTGTCGGCGGACCACGGGACGTCCAGCGTCAGCGGCGACCACCTGGCCGACCCGGTGCCGGTGCTCGTGGCGCGGTGGCGGGCGGACCTGGCGGACGAGTTCCAGCCCGAGCGCTTCCACGAGCAGAGCGCGAAGTCCGGCGCCCTGGGCCTGCTCGGGCCGGGCGAGCTGAGCGAGCTGCTCTGGGGCTCTTGAGGGGCCTCGAGCGCCTCAGTCCAGGCCGTAGCGGCGCATCTTCGCGTAGAGGCTGCGCGCCGCGAGCCCCAGGCGCACCGCTGCCTTGCCGCGGTGCCCGTCCGTCGCGATGAGCGCCTTGCGGATCGTCTCGCGCTCCACCTCGGCCAGGGTCCAACCGGGGTAGGGGTCCGAGGCGCGGGGCGTCGAGCCCTCCAGCGCGTCCCGCAGCGGCGGGGGCAGGAAGCGGGTCTCGGGGGTGTCCCCGCGGCTGAGCGCGCCGATGGAGCGCATGGCGTTGCGAAGCTCCCGCACGTTGCCGGGCCAGTGGTACTGCCGCAGCGCCGGCCACCAGGCCTCGGGCAGCTCGGTGTAGCGGCCCGAGGAGCCCTCGGTCAGGAAGCGCTTCGTCAGCAGGGCCAGGTCTTCGGGCCGCTCGCGCAGGGGCGGCAGACGCACGGTGACCTGGGCGAGGCGGTGGTAGAGGTCCTCGCGGAAGCGGCCTGCCACGAGGTCGGCGAGCAGGTCCCGGTTGGTGGCACAGACGATGCGCGCGTCCACCGCGCGCGGTTGGTTCTCGCCGACGCGCCGCAGCACGCCCTCCTCGAGGAAGCGGAGCAGGACCGGTTGCAGGGCGGGCGGCATGTCCCCGACCTCGTCCAGGAACAGCGTGCCTCCGTCAGCCTCTTCGACCAGGCCCTTCCGTTCACCGCGCGCCCCCGTGAAGGAGCCCGCGCGGTGCCCGAAGAGCTCCGAGCCCGCCAGCTCCTGGGTCAGCGCGGCCACGTTGACGGCCACGAACGCCTTGTCCCGCCGGGACGAGAGCGCGTGCAGCGTGCGCGCCATCAGCTCCTTGCCGGTGCCCGACTCGCCGTCCAGCAGCACGGACAGCTCGGTCGCGGCGGCCCGCTCCACCAGCTCGAGGGCCTCAAGCGCGCGCGGGTCCTGGGCCACGAAGTCCCGGGACTTCGTGGTGGGAGCCCGACGCCGACGCTCGACCGGCCGGTCCGCGATGCTGTCGTTGATGCGCTCGCGCAGCTCCGCGTTGGTGGAGCGGAAGCGCTCGACCCACTCCGCCTTCTCCAGCAGCACCCCGAGCTGGGTGGCCACCGGCTCCAGCAAGGTCACGAGGCCGGGCTCGAAGGCGCGCCCCGAGCGGCCGAGCAGCAGGGCACCGCGGCGCTGGGCGCGATCGTCGCGCGCGCGGCTTCCCCCGCCCGTGCGAGGCAGCGGCACCGTGAGCAGGGCGTTGATGTCCCCCGGCACGGGCCAGGCCGGGTCCTGCGCCGCCAGCGCCGGGCGCGCGGGGCCGACCATCCGGGGCAGCTCGGGCAGGAACCACAAGGCGAGGGGACCCGCGTCGGCGTCGAGCTCCTGCGAGGTCGCGAGCCAGTCGGGCCGCCCCGAGAGGCTGGCGTGCAGGGTCGTGTGCTCGGAGCGCGGGCCGCGCCAGGCGATGGCCATCCAGTCGAAGGTGGTCAGTCGACTGACCCCCTGGGCCGCGGCGCGAAAGGTCGAGGTGAGATCCACCCCCCGTGAGATCTCCACCAGGACGTCCACAAGGACGCGGTAGTCGCCATCGGGTGCGGGGAGCGGGACGATCGTCGCGAGGCGTTGAGCCGACATGTTGAGAAGCCTGTCACCTCGATGTTGATGTTGCGTGAAGGATGTGGCGCGTCGTCTCCACATCTCCACAACAAGGTGTGCGGAAAGGTGTCGGGCGTCTGGTGGTCAATGCAGTGACCGGACAGGTTGTGTGTCCTGCAAGATCAGCGACTTAGGTTGGGTGCGAAGCTGGCCCGCTCCTTGCGAAGGTTCTGGCGTGAACCCGCTGGAGTCCTTCATGCGTCGATTGCTGCCTGCCTTGATTCTCCTCTCCGCTTGCTACGCCGAGTCCCCGTTCACCGCGCCCGAGGGGGCCTTTGTGGCCGGCGAGTACGTGATCGGCCTGAGCGACGAGGCGACCGGCAGCGACCTGGAGGCGGCGGCGGAGGAGCTCGGCCTGGAGGTGGTGGCGCGCGGTGGCTCGGATCGGCTCGCCGTGCTGCGCGACCTGGCCGGGCGGGACGCCGAGGCGGTGCTCGACTCCCTGGAGGGCAGCGCGGTCGCGGCCTTCGCCGAGCGGCAGGTGTTCTACGAGGCCTCCTTCCAGCCCGACGACTGGCGCTCCTTCCTCTGGGGCCAGCACAACGACGGCAGCCGCGGGGGCACCGAAGGCGCGGACGTCGGCGCGTTCGAGGCCTGGGAGCTGGCCACGGGGCGCGGGATCGTGGTCGCGGTCATCGACACCGGCGTCGACACGCAGCACCCCGACCTGGAGCACAAGCTCTGGACCAACGCGGGCGAGGTGGCGGGCAACGGCGTCGACGACGACGGCAACGGCTTCGTGGACGACGTGCACGGCTTCGACTTCGTGGACTGGGACGGCGAGCCCGACGACCGGGTGGGGCACGGCACCCACGTCGCGGGCACCATCGCGGCGTCGGCGGACGACGACTACGGCGTGCCCGGCCTGGCCTTCGACGCGCAGATCATGGCCCTCAAGCTGCTCGACGTAGACGGCGGCGGCGGCTCCTGGGCCGCAGCCGAGGCCATCAACTACGCGGTCAACAACGGCGCGACGGTCATCA
>JAJDAI010000020.1 GCA_029261955.1 Deltaproteobacteria bacterium
CTGGGGCCACGCCCCCCAGACGATGGTCGCCGAAGCGCGCGCAGCGGCCTCGGACCCCAGCTGCGACGGCTTCTTCCACTGGCCCGAGTGGGCGGCTGCCTCCCCCTGGACCTCCGATCTGCTCGCGCGCCTGTCCTGGGATCCGACGCGCGTCGGGGCCAGCCAGGCGTTGACCGAATACGCGCACCGCCGCCACGGGGACCGCATCACGCTGTTTCAGGCCGCCTGGGAGCCGCTGATCGAAGCCGGCGACGCCCGCTTCATGGAGACCCCGCGCGCCCGCCGCCTCGTGCCCTGGTTCGCGTCCGCGCAGCCGCTCCGGGTGCTCAAGCTGGCCCGCGCCGGCGTGCGCCAGGCCACGGGCGGGCTGCCCCGCGAGCCCCTGCCCCTGCTGGAGCGGGACCTCGCCGACGTGCTGCTCTGGGTCGGGCGCCGGCAGGCCCAGGTGCTGGAGGCGCAGGCCTGGATCGCCGCGGTGCGGAAGCAAGACGCGGACGCGACCGCCTTCGCCGCCGCCGCCCTGCGCAGCTGGGAGCTGGCGCTCGAGCTGCTCCGGGCGATCCCCGAGCTGTCCCTGGCCCAGAGCCTGTCGGTGCTCGCCGGCAGCGGGCGCCTCACCGAGCGCGCGCTGGAGACCTTCCTGACGCAGTCCGTGGGCTTCTACGGCGGCTACCCGCTCGCGATGTCCCCCGAGGCGGTGGAGCTCGTCTTCCTGCCCCAGAGTCGGCGCCTGGCCGAGCGGGTGGCGGCCGTGCTCGCCGGCGAGACCCCCGCGTTGCCTGAGGCCGGCTGGTTCTGGCACGACTTCCCCGACGCCGAGCAGGGCGCCTGGGCCGAGGTCGTGCGCAAGCTGCCCGGGCAGGACGACGGCCTCGAGGCGGCCCTGCGCCCCCGCCTGGAGGAGGCCCTCGCCGTGCCCCAGCGCGCGGGCTCCGCCGAGCCCAGCCCCTTGGATCATGCCCTGCTCCGCCGCATCGCCGCCGATCTGGCCCGCGAGGATCTCGGGGCGCCGCTCGACGGCGTGCCGGACGTCGGTCCGCCGATCCCGAGACCTGAGCCGTGAGCTCCCTCCTGCGCCGCGGCGCCGTCACCGTGCTCTGCCTCGCGGCGGCCGAGGGCCTCCGCCACGTGCCCGCGCCCGGCATCGCGACCGACGCCGCTTGGACCGGCCCGGAGGTCTCGCTGGCTGCCACCGGCATCGTGAGCTTCCTGCAGGCCTGGCTCCTCGTGGAGTTCGTGGCCTTCGCGATCCCGACCCTGCGTCCGCTGCGCGAGAACCGCGATGGACGGCGGACCCTCGCGCAGGTCGCGGCCGCGCTCGGGCTCTGCGGGGTGGGCGTCCAGGCCGTCTCCGTCTTCATCGGCCTCGCGGCGGGCACGCGCCTCGACGGGGACCCCGTGCTGCTCACCCAGGGCCTGCTCGCCAACGGCCTGCTCATCACCAGCTTCGTCGCCGGTTCGGCGGCGATCTGGGCGCTCGCGGGCGTCGTGCAGCGCTTCGGCCTCGGCGGGGGCTTCTCCTTGCTCGTCGCCTGGTCGCTGCTGATGCCCGAGTGGCACGGCCTGTCGGACGCGCTGCGCAACACCGCGGATCGCCTGGTCCTGGCCGGGGTGCTGCTCGGCGTGGGCCTCGCGGTGACCGTGCAGCGCCTGCTCCCCCTCTGGCAGGCGCTGAGCGAAGGCGGGAAGCTCCGGGTCCCCCTGCCGCTCAGCGGCTTCGTGCCCCTGCCGCAGGCCGCCGCGATCCTCTGGCTGGGGCCGACCCTCGCCGCCTTCGGCTTCGTCATCCCCTGGCCCCAGGGGGGCTGGCCCTTCTTCGGCTCCTTCGTGCTCGTCGCCCTGGCCCTCACGGTCTTCTGGGGACGCCTCATGCACAGCCGCTCCGCCCTGGCGCGCTACGGACTGAGTCGCACCGCCGCCCACGAGCGGACCTCCCTCGTGCTCGTCGGCGGTGTCGCGGCGGTCGCGGCGCTGCTGTGGAGCTGGGAGGTGTTCATCTCGATCGCCTCGCTGCTGACCTTCGCGGCGGTCGCCCGGGATCTGCGGGCCGAGTGGCGCTTCCGCCGGGCCCACGGCGAGCTGGCCGTGGCCGAGCAGCTTCACCGCCTCTACGCCGCCCCGGCCGCCCACGCCGCCCTGAGCGCGGCCGGCATCCCCGTCCACGTCCGCTCCGTCGCTCACCGATCGACCCTCATGGCCCTGGCGCCCTGGCTGCCCCTGGATGTGCTGGTCCCCTGCGATCGCTACATCGAAGCGCGCGATCTGCTGCTGCGCGCCCGCCTCGCGCGGGAAGGGGAGTCCGCATGATCCGCCTGGCCCTGCTGCTGCTCGTCGGCTGCGCGCCCGAGGCCGAGCCGCCCGAGCAGCCCTGGACGGAGCGCATCCCCACGCTCTCGGAGCCCGACTTCGTGGTGCCCGGCGAGGGCCTGCCCGTCCTGCCCCAGCCCGCCAACAACAACCTCGCGGTCACCGAGCACGACGGCCGCACCGTGCTCGCCTGGCGCACGGCGCCCAACCACTTCGCCAGCGCCGACGCCCAGCTCCACGTCATCAGCTCGGCCGACGGCCAGGGTTGGGATCTGGAGGCGACCTTCCACCTGGGCAGCGACCTGCGCGAGCCCCAGCTGATGTCCTGGGACGGCGTGCTGCACCTGTGGTTCGCGCAGCTCGGCCAGAGCAGCCTCGACTTCGAGCCCGTCGGCATGTGGCACAGCCAGCAGCTGGCTCCGGGCGAGTGGACCGACGCCGAGCGCGTCTACGAGGACACCTTCATCCCCTGGCGCACGAAGGTGCTGGACGGGGTGCCCTACATGATCGGCTACGTCGGCGGCGAGAACGTCTACGACAACGACGGGGACCCCGTGCGCATCCACTGGCTGACCACGGACGACGCGATCACCTGGCGCCCGGTGCTCGACTCGGGCCCCGTGGTGCTGGAGGGCGGGGGCAGCGAGGCGGACTTCGTCTTCCTGGACGACGGCTCGCTCGTCGCGGTGGTGCGCAACGAGGCGGGGGACGAGGACGGCTTCGGCAGCAAGGTCTGCACCGCACCGGCGGAGGACCTCGGGGCCTGGACCTGCTCCACCGATCCCCGCAAGTACGACTCGCCGCTGCTGTTCCGCCAGGGGCCGGACGTCTGGCTGGTGGGCCGCAAGACCCTCGGCCAGGACGGGCTCTACGACCTGGGCCAGGACGGCGAGCCCGAGGACCTCTACCTGCAGTACCAGATCACCTACTGGCAGGACCGCAAGCGCTGCGCCCTGTGGCACGTCGACCCCGCCCGCCGCGCGGTCGAGCACGCCGTGGATCTTCCGTCGCGGGGGGACACCTGCTTTCCGGACCGGCTGGACCGGGGGGACGTCCAGCAGATCTGGAACTACACCTCGCCGCTCAACCGCGATCCCTCCTGGGTGGAAGGGCAAGGGGAGCCAACCAGCATCTACAGGCTGGATCTGAGTTTTCGACTCTGAATCCCCGCTCAGTTCTGCCGTGCGATAGTCAACGCCATGGTGGGGGAGGTACCAGGGAGGGGCCAGCAGGCGGAGCCGGCGACGCCGGGCTTGGCGTCGGCGGGCCTGCTCGTCGTCGCGGTGGGCTTGGGCCTGCCGATCCTCGGCAGCTGCATCCTGAGCGCGGTCGCCCCCTCCTGGCGCTTTGCGGCGGTGCCCTTCCACTCGGTCGTCGAGGCCGTCGGCGGCGTCATCGCCATCACCCTCGCCATCCTGCTGCGCCTGCGGCTCGACTCCAGCGAGCGGCGCTTCCCGGACGTCTGGGTGGCAGCCGCGCTCGCGGCGATGGGGGTGCTGGACATCGCCCACGCGGCCGTCGAGCCGGGGCAGCCCTTCGTCTGGCTGCACAGCGTGGCGACCTTCGCCGGCGGCCTGCTCTTCGCTGGCACCCTGCTGCCGCCGCGGTGGGCGCGCTCGGGTCGGCTGGACCCGTTGCCCCCGGTTGTCGGCGGGATCGCCCTGCTGCTCTGTTCCTGGGCCGTGCTCTCACCCGAGGCGCTGCCGCGGATGCTGATCGACGGGGAGTTCACGGCGGCCGCGCGGGGCCTGAACATCGCCGGCGGGCTGTTCTTCTTCGCCTCGGCGCTCCGCTTCGGCCACCGCTTCATCCGCCTGCGGAGCTGGGACGCGCTGCTGTTCACCGTGCACTGCGCGCTCTTCGGCAGCGCCGGCGTGCTCTTCGAACTCAGCGTGCTCTGGAATGGGGAGTGGTGGTGGTGGCACGCCCTGCGCCTCGCCGCCTACTCCGTCGCCCTCGGCTACCTGCTGCTGGACTACTGGCGCACCCAGCAGCGCATGCTGCAGCTCAACACCGCGCTGGACGCGTCCAACCGCGGTCTGGAGCACCGGGTCGCCGAGCGCACCGACGAGCTGGCCACCGCCAACGCCCGCCTGCGCAGCGAGATGGCGGAGCGCGAGCGCCTGGAGAAGGCCCGCTGGGACGCGCGGCTCCAGCACGCCCAGAAGCTCGAGAGCCTCGGCGTGTTGGCCGGCGGCATCGCGCACGACTTCAACAACCTGCTCGTCGGCATGCTGGGCAACGCGTCCATGGCCTTGCAGGACACGCCGAAGGGGCACCGCGCCCGGCCGGCCCTGGAGCAGATCGAGCTGGCCTCGCGCCGCGCCGCCGAGCTGACCCGCCAGATGCTCGCCTACTCCGGCAAGGGCCGCTTCGTGGTGGAGCCGCTGGACCTCAGCGAGGTCGTCCTGGAGATGAAGGACCTGCTGGAGGTGTCGGTCAGCAAGCGGGCTGCGCTCCGATGTGATCTGGCCGAGGCGCTCCCCGCGGTGCGCGGTGACGCGACGCAGCTCCGCCAGGTGGTGATGAACCTGATCACCAACGCCTCCGACGCGCTCGACGGCGAGCACGGCACGGTCACGCTCACCACCGGGATCGTCGAGGCGGGGCCGGACTACCTCGAGGACCTGGAGCCCGGTCAGGAGCTGGAGCCCGGCCGCTACGTCTTCGTGGAGGTCTCGGACACGGGCCGGGGCATGGACGAGGCGTGCCGGGTCCGCATGTTCGACCCCTTCTTCACCACGAAGACGACGGGCCGCGGTCTGGGCCTCGCGGCGACCCAGGGCATCGTGCGCGGCCACCAGGGCGCCATCCGGGTCTACAGCGAGGAGGGGGAGGGCACCGCGATCAAGGTGCTGCTGCCCGTGGCCGAGGGCGAGCAGGCGGTGCGCACCGAGCGGTCACCTCCGCCGGTGCCCTCGAACCTGAGCGGCACGGTCCTGGTGGTCGACGACCACGAGATCGTGCGGAACCTCGCCACCGCGGCCCTGCGACGCAGCGGGCTGACGGTGATCGAGGCCTCGGACGGCCGGGAGGCGCTGGAGCTCTACGCGGTGCACGGCCACACCATCGACGTCGTGCTGCTGGACCTGACGATGCCTCGGCTGTCGGGCGAGGAGACC
>JAJDAI010000191.1 GCA_029261955.1 Deltaproteobacteria bacterium
GCGATCGTCGAGGGGGAGCTCGGCTTCGAGCGGCAGGTCGCGCTCAAGGTCCTGCACGCGCACCTCACGAAGGACGATCCCGAGATCGTCAGGATGCTGGCCGACGAGGCTCGCCTCATGGCCCTCATGGAGCATCCGAACATCGTCCACGTGCAGTGGTTCGGCCAGCTGGATCACCCCGAGCTTGGGCAGGTCTTCGCGATGGTCATGGAGTACGTGCCGGGCCGGACCCTGCGCAGCCTGCTGGACGAAGCGAAGCGGGACCGCAATCCCCTGCCCCTCTCGGTCGTGTTGGATCTGTACATCGATCTGGCCCGGGCGCTGGCCTTCGCTCACGCCCTCACGGACCCCAGCGGCGCGCCGCTCGGGCTGGTGCACCGCGACCTGAAGCCGGACAACGTCATCGTCAGCGAGCAGGGGGTCGTGAAGCTGCTCGACTTCGGCCTCGCGAAGGCGCACGGCCGGCTGGCGAAGAAGACCGCGACGGGCGTGGTCCGCGGCACGGTGCGGTACATGTCGCCCGAGCAGGTGGAGGGGAGCCGGGATCTGGACCTGCGCAGCGACCTCTTCAGCTTCGGCTCGATGCTCTACGAGGCGATCAACGGCAGGCGGCTGATCAACTCCGAGAGCGTGATCACGGCGCTGCGGCAGATCGCCAACTTCGAGTCCAACGCCGCCCTCGCGAGCGTCACCCGCGACGCGCCGGGCCTGGCCGAGCTGTTCAGGAACCTGCTCGCCCCGGACCGCGAGCAGCGCATCCCCAGCGCGGACCTGGTGGTCCAGGCCCTGGAGACCATGCGCCGGGGGGTGGACTCCGACGTGCCGACCTCCACCTACCTGCGCCAGCGCGTCGCGCGCCTGGACGACACCGCGCCGGTGGAGACCCCTGCGAACCTGCGTCGCCCTCCCGGCCCCGCAGCGGCAAGTCCGGCCGGCATCGGCGCGCCCCGGCCCGTGAGCCCCCCTGCCGCTGCGCCCGCCCCCAGGCCGCCGGTCCAGCCCTCCGTCGAGCTCGCGCAGACGGGCATCGTGGCTGTTCCCCGAGCCCGCTCCTGGATCCCCTGGGTCGCCGCACCGCTCGTGCTCGTGCTGGGGGCGGCGCTCAGCTACCTGGCCCTGCGGGCGTTCGGGACCCCCGCCGACCCCATCGACGCGGCGCCCACGGCCGAGGTCGCAAGCGAGCCCGCGCCCGCCGCCACCCCGGAGGCCCAGCCCCCGCCCGCCGAGCTCGCCACCGTCGAACCGAGCCGGCCGACCCCCGTCCCACCGAGCAGAGCCGTGCCCCGGACGCCTCGCGAGGAGAGCTCCCAGCCCGCGGCCGTCCACCCGGCGCAAAGCCCGGCCCCGGGCCGGCTCCGCCTGTCCGCCGACCACCCCTTCGAGCTGAGCCTCGACCACGCGCGCTACACGGCCCGCGACGCCCGCCGCGGCATCGAGCTGCCGGTGGGCTCCTACACCGCGGAGATCCTCTGCCTCCAGTGCCCCGCGGGGGTGGCGACGTCGATGACCGCCACCGTGACCATCCGGTCGGGCGAGACCTCCACGCAGATCCTGAGCTTCCCGCCCTCGGACTGAGTCGAGACGCCGAGGCTCAGCCGAGTCTCGGCGCCCCCGGGGATCTCAAGCGTGATCGGGCTCACGCAAGCGCCGCGGCAGCATGACCCGGGCGGCAGCCGAGCCGCGCATGGGCAGCTTCGTCCGCCGAATGCCGTCGAAGCTGTGCAGCGCCGCAGCCACCGCCGGCGCGGTGGGGACCAGCCCGATCTCGCCTACGCCCTTCACGCCGTACTCGGTGTGCGGGTCGGGCACCTCGACCAGGATGACCTCGATGTCGGGCGTGTTCCGCGCCTTGATGATCCCCAGGTCCGCGAGCCTCGTGGACACCAGGTGCCCGCCCTCGGACGGCAGGTCCTCCGTCAGCGCGAAGCCCAGGCCCATGTGCACGCCGCCCTCGATCTGTCCCTCGCAGGCCACCCGGTTCATCACGCGGCCCACGTCGTGCGCGGCGACGACCTTCCGCACGATGCCCTCGTCGTCCAGGATCACCACCTGCGCGGCGTAGCCAAAGGCGACGTGAGTCACGGGGTTCGGCTCGTCCCCGCCCGGCGCCACGGTGAAGTCGCAGATGAACTCGCCGGGGAACTCCTGGCCCACCAGCTCGCTCAGCTCGGCCTCCTCCAGGGCCGAGCTCATGCCGAGGCACGCGCGCCGCGCCGCCTCGACCGTGAGCATCGTCGCGCGCGAGGCCGTCGTCATGCCGCAGACCACCGCGAACTGCGTGCTCGTCTCCACGGTGATGAACTCAGCCGGCACGCCCGTCTTCTCGGCCACCACGCCCCGCAGGACCGTGAACAGGCCCTGGCCCATCTCGGTGAAGCCGGTGTAGACGCCCAGCCGCTCGGGGCCCTCGACGCGCAGAAGCACGCGCCCCGTGTCCGCCATGCCGTTGCCGATGCCCGTGTTCTTGATGCCGCAGGCGATGCCGGCGTGCTTCGCGCCCCGGTAGGCGTCCTTCACGGCCTCCAGGCACGGGCGGATGCCGATGCCGGAGTCCATCAGCTGGCCCGTCGCGAAGGCTTCGCCCTCCTCCAGGATGTTCCGCTCCCGGATGGCGTAGCCGTCGAGCCCCACGAGCTCCGCCAGCCGATCCAGCATGCCCTCCATGGCGAAGGCGGTCTGGTTGACGCCGAAGCCTCGGAAGGCGCCGCAGGTCGGGTTGTTCGTGTAGACGGTCAGCGCCTCCACCTGCACCGCTGGCACGCGGTAGGGCCCGCAGCTGTGGCCGGCTGCGCGCTCGAGCACCTTCGTGCCCACGGACAGGTAGCCGCCGGTGTCGCCGACGATCCGCGCCCTCACGGCCGTGAGTCGGCCCTCGGCGTCGCAGCCGACGGTGTAGTTCATCACCAGCGGGTGCCGCTTCGGGTGCAGCCGCATCGACTCGTCGCGGGACAGCGCGAGCTTCACGGGGCGCCCCGTGCGCACCGCCATCAGCGACGCGTGGTGCTGGACCGACAGGTCCTCCTTGCCGCCGAAGCCGCCGCCGCTGGGCACCAGCGTGACCTCCACGCGCTCACGGCCCCAGCCGAGGGCCTCAGCGATCTGACGCTGGTCCTCGTGCACGCCCTGGCCCTGCGTGAAGACCTGGATCCCGTCCCCCTTCGGCAGGACGAGGCAGGCCTCCGGCTCCACGAAGGCGTGCTCGACCCGCTGGGATCGGAACTCCTCCGTGAGCACGTGAGCGGAGGACGCGAGCGCTGCGTCGACGTCCGCGCGGTCCATCCGACAGACCTCGACCAGGTTGGGGAAGTCGGGGTGGACCTGGGCCGCTCCGGGGCGGAGCGCCTCCTCGGGATCGGTCACGGGCTCGAGGACTTCGTACTCAAACACGAGGGCCGCCGCGCCCGCCCGCGCCGCGGCGCGGGTCTCCGCCACCACGGATCCCAGGGCCGATCCGATGCACTGCGTCACCTCGCCGATGCCGACGTAGATGTTCCAGTCGGCCCGGATGTGGCCGATGCGCGTCACGGCGGGCAGGTCCTTCGCGGTGAGCACCGCCACCACGCCCGGCACCGCCAGCGCCGCGGAGTCGTCGATGGACAGGATCCGCGCCCGCGGGTGGTCGGTCAGCCGCAGGGCGCCGTGCAGGAGGCCCTCGGCGTCCATGTCGTTGACGAAGTCCCGCTCCCCGAGCGTGAGTTCGGGCCCCGCGTAGCGCTGGATCGCCAGATCGAAGAGCGCCGGCTCCTCGGGCTCCGCCCACCGCTTCCCCGCGATCTCGATCGCGTCGACGATGCGCTGGTAGCCCGTGCAGCGGCACAGGTGCGATCCCAGGGCGCCGCGGATGGCCGAGCGGGACGCCGCGGGCTCCTTGTCCAGCAGGTGGGACGCGCGCATCGCGATGCCGGGGGTGCAGAAGCCGCACTGCAGGCCACCGACCTCGGTGAAGGCGCGAGCCAGGGTCTTCCGCTTCTGCTCTTCGAGCCCGGCCAGGGTCACGACCTCGGCCCCGTCCAGCAGCTCCGACTTCTTCACGCAGGTCATCACGGCCTTGCCGTTGACGATCGCGGTGCAGCAGCCGCAGGCCGCCTGGGGGCTGCATCCGTCCTTGACGCTGGTGATGCCGAGCTGGTCCCGGAGCAGGTCCAAGGCGGTGAGGCCGGGCTCTGCGACGGCCTCGACCGACTCGCCGTCGAGGGTAAAGCGGATTGACGGCATCACGTTCCCCTGGTCACGTCTGCGAGCAACCTGGCCCGCATTCAAAACGTACCAGTGCGCCGTGGAGGCCTTTGTGACCCTTGCCCTGCCATCCCATGTTGAGTGTCTGGCCTGTGTGCTCTGCGGACTCCAGACCCGCGACCCCTGGTGCTGGACCTGCCCGGACTGCGGTCCCGCCGGGCGCATGGACGTTCGCTACGCCGACGCGCCCCTGCTCAACATGACGAAGCACCTCGCCTCCCGTCCCCGCGACCAGTGGCGCTACCGCGAGGTCCTGCCCTTCACCGACGATGCCCTGCTGCCGCCGGTGCAGGTGGGCTGGACCCCCGTGAGCCGGGCACCGCGCCTGGCCGAGTGGCTCGGCGTGCGTGAGGCCGTGGTCAAGGACGACGGGCGCAACCCCTCGGCCAGCCTCAAGGACCGGGCGAGCGCGGTGGGTGTGGTCCTGGCCCTGCAGGCTGGCAGCGAGCGCATCGCCTGCGCGTCCACCGGCAACGCGGCCTCGTCCACCGCCTGCATCGCCGCGTCCATGGGCCTGCCCGCGACCATCTTCGTGCCGCATCGCGCGCCCGCCCCCAAGGTCGCCCAGCTGCTGATCTTCGGGGCTCAGGTGGTCCGTGTGCAGGCCGACTACGACACCACCTGGGAGCTCTGCGCCGCCGTCACCGCGCAGCAGCCCTGGTTCGACCGCAACTGCGCGGTGAACCCCTACCTGGTGGAGGGCAAGAAGACCGTGAGCCTGGAGCTGGCCGAGCAGCTGGGGCAGGACATGCCCGACTGGGTGGCCGTGAGCGTGGGCGACGGCTGCACCGTGGCCGGGGTGGTCAAGGGCCTCGAGGAGGCGGCCCGCGCCGGGCTGATCCGCAGCGTGCCGCGCGTCCTCGCGGTGCAGGCGGAGGGCGCCGCGCCGCTGGTGCAGGCAGCGAAGACCGGCCTCTTCGAGCCGGGCCCCGCCCAGAGCATCGCCGACAGCATCTGCGTCGGCACCCCCCGCAACCCGCACAAGGCGCTCCAGGCGGTCGCGCGCTGCGACGGCGCCTGGATCGCGGTCTCCGACGCGTCGATCCTCGAGGCGCTGGTCGAAGTGCCCCGCCGCTCCGGAGTCTTCGGCGAGCCAGCCGGAATCGCCGGCGCCGCCGGGGTCCGCGCCGCCGTGCAGGCCGGGATCATCGACGCCGGCGCCTCCGTCGCGCTGCTGGTCACCGGCAACGGGCTCAAGGACACCGCCACGGCCCTGCAGGTGGCGGGCTCGCCCATCGACGTCGAGCCCTCGGTGGACGCCGTTCTGACCGCCCTGGCCTGACCGGGTGCGCCCCCCCGCTGGCACAATGCATCCGCATGTCCTCTGACCGCCGCGCGACCCGCCGACTCGTCTTCGGCCCCGACGACCTGATCTTCCTCGACTTCCGGGTCGGCAAGCGGAGCATTCGGGCCAAGGTCGCCGACCTGAGCAAGGACGCGGTCCGGGTCCTGCTGCCCGAGGACGCCTGGGACGTGCCCTGGGAGGACACGGCGGAGATCCGCGACGCGCGCATCTGCTTCGCCGACACCCCCATCCGCACCATCGGCAAGCTGAGCATCCTGGGCCACCGGGTCGATGACGAGGCCCTCGAGCTGCGCCTGCACGCCACGAACGAGGGCAGCAAGGCGGGCCTCTGGTTGGGCCTGGAGGACATCCGCAGCGGCGAGGCCGGGGCGCTCGCGGGCACGCTGTCCACCATCAACGACCTGCCGAAGATCCCGGCCCGCGGCATCTACACCGAGGAGGCGCGCCTCGAGCGGCTCGAGTACCTGAGCATGGCGACGCAGACGGAGTTCCACGAGGCCCGCAACACCCGCCTGCAGGCCTCGCGGCTCACGGGGAACATCGAGAACTTCTTCGCGTCGGTGGAGATCCCGGTGGGCGTCGCCGGCCCCCTGCTCTTCAAGGGACAGCAGGCCCGCGGCCTCATCTACGCGCCGCTCGCCACCACCGAGGGCGCGCTCGTCGCCTCGGCCACCCGCGGCTGCACGGCCCTGTCCCGCAGCGGCGGCGTCACGACCCGGGTCGTCGCCCAGCGCATGATGCGCGTGCCGCTCTTCGTGCTCTCGGACATGCACGGCGCGGTGCTCTTCGTGAACTGGGTGCGCGACCACGTGCCCGAGATCCGCGAGCAGACGAAGCAGGTCAGCCGCCACGCCCGCCTCGTCAGCGTCGAGCCGACGATCCTCGGGAACATGGTGCACCTGCACTTCCTGTACGAGACCGGGGACGCGGCGGGCCAGAACATGACGACCACGTGCACCTGGCAGGCCTGCCAGTGGCTCATGGCGCAGATGGCCCACTTCCACGAGATCCGCTTCGACAACTTCATCATCGAAGCGAACATGAGCGGCGACAAGAAGGTGAACTTCCAGTCGTTCATCGACGGGCGCGGCACCCGGGTCACCGCCGAGGCCTTCCTGGGCCGCCAGCACATCGAGCGCGTGCTCAAGGTCACGCCCGAGCAGCTGATCCGCAGCAACCAGGGCTTCATGGCCGGCTCGGTGCAGGTCGGCATGGTCGGCTACAACATCAACATCGCGAACATCATCGCCGCGATGTTCGCCGCGACGGGCCAGGACATCGCCTGCGTGCACGAGAGCAGCATCGGCTACCTGCACCTCGTGCCGGCGGACGACGGCATCTACGCGTCCCTGGCGCTGCCCTCGCTCATCGTCGGCACGGTCGGCGGCGGCACGGGCCTGGCCAGCCAGAACGAGTTCCTCCAGATGCTGGGCTGCGCGGGCCCCGGCAAGGCCGCCCGCCTGGCCGAGATCATCGCCGGCTTCTGCCTGGCCCTGGATCTGAGCACCCTGAGCGCCATCGCCGGCGGCCAGTTCGCGGTCGCCCACGAGAAGCTGGGCCGGAACCGCCCGGTCAACTTCTTCGCCCGGCACGACCTGAACCGCGGCTTCTTCCTCCCGGGTCTGCGGGCCGCCTTCGACGACGACAAGCTGGAGATCCTCGACGCCAAGCCCGTCGACGTGAAGCTCGGCAGCTCGATCCTGACGGAGCTGACGGCCCGCAAGGTCAACAAGCTCGTCGGGCACTTCCCCTTCCGCCTGCACTACCGGCCGGGGGTGGGCATGGACGGCTCGGTCGACGTGATCGTCAAGAGCAAGCCGCTGGACGACGAGGTGATCCTGATGATCAACTCGATGGCGTCCAACTGCGGCCCCCGCCTCGCCGCGGCCCACAGCGAGTTCAAGGCTCGCACCGGCTTCGCGGCCTGCCACGTGCGCGAGCTCGGCGTCTACCGCCAGACGGATCCCCGCTTCACGAAGCACGCGCCGCGGGTCTACGGCGTGGTCGAGAACCGGGAGCGCGAGGGCTACCTGCTGGTGCTGGAGCGGCTTCAGGACGTGGACCTGCTCGACAGCGCGGACGAGGTCAGCGGCTGGGATCGGGAGGCCATCGACGCGGCCCTGCGGGGCATCGCCGAGGTGCACGCCATCTGGTACGGCCGCGAGGCGGAGCTGCTGGAGCAGCCCTGGCTCGGCTCCCCCACCACCAGCGAGGACATGGTCGAGATGACCGAGCTCTGGGAGCGGCTCGGCACCCACAGCCGCGACGAATTCCCCGAGCTCTTCTCGCCCGACGACCTCCGGGCCCAGCGCCACCTCGTGAACACGCTCGGCTCCTGGTGGCCAGCCGCGGAGTCGATGCCCCGGACGCTCATCCACAACGACTTCAACCCGCGCAACATCGCCCTGCGCAGGACCGCCGAGGGCCCCCGCCTCGTGGCCTACGACTGGGAGCTCGCGACCCTGGGCCTGCCGCAGCACGACGTCGCCGAGCTGCTGTGCTTCGTGCTGGACGAGACGGCCACCTGGGACGACGTGGAGCACCACCTGCAGGTGCACCGGCAGG
>JAJDAI010000192.1 GCA_029261955.1 Deltaproteobacteria bacterium
CCCGGATGCCGCGCAGAAGCAGGCTCGCGCCGATGCGGCGGGCGTACTCGACGACGAGGTCCTGGGTGCAGTCCACGCTGACGTTGGGCAGGGCGGCCAGCCGCTCGCGGGCGAGGTGGATCCGTTCGTCGCGGGACAGCAGTGGCTGCTTCGCGGGGTTGTCGGCGATGAGCACGCGCACGTGGTCGAAGAGGCGCGTGGCCTGGCGGATCACGGCGGCGTGGCCTTCGGTCAATGGATCGAAGGAGCCGGGGTAGACGGCGAGGATCATGACTCGACCTCCGGGGGCGCGGGGCGGGTGATGAGCATGAGCGCGGGCACGGCGGCGAGGGCGGGGGCCAGCAGGGAGAGCACCGAGCCGAGGGCGAAGAGCCCGTCGTAGCCGAACGCCTTCGCGCCGAAGCCGGAGAGCGCCGAGGCCACGCCGCTCGCGAGGACCACGATCGAGGCCTGCACCGTGTAGTCGGTGGCGGCGTGCTCCGAGCGGCTCGCGTCCATCATGGCGGTGAAGAGCGCGGCCGTGGCCATGCCGCCGACCGCGTGCTCGTAGACCACCGCCGCCCAGAGCGCGGGGCCCGTGAGGCTCAACGCGATGCACGCGGCGTAGGCCGCCACGCCGGTGGTCTGGGCGAGCCCGAAGACGACCAGGGCTCGGCGCCGGCCCATGGGGTTCACGAGCAGTCCGCCCGCCAGCGCCCCGAGCAGGCCCGCGCCGAAGCCTGCGGTGCCCAGCATCAGGCCGATCTCGGTCATCGTCAGGCCCGAGTCGACCATCCAGGGGCGCAGCATCCCCTGGGCCAGGTAGTCCCCGAACTTGAAGGCGACGAGGATCAGAATCCAGCCGAGCGCGCCGCGTCGCTGGATCCAGGACCAGGGGTTCGGGGAGCTCTCGATGGGGGGCGGCCGCTTCGCCCCAAGTTCAGGGGACCGGAGCAGCGGGCCCGAGGACAGCGCGATGAGCGCCGCCATGCCGGCCAGCGTCGCGGACCAGCCGGCCTGTTCGAAGACCACGAGCAGCAGCCCGCCGCCGAGGATCATGCCCACGCGGTAGCCCGCGACCTGCAGGCCGTTGCCCAGGCCGCGCTCCTGGGGGCTGAGCATCGACACGGCCAGCCCGTCCGTCGCGATGTCCTGGGTCGCAGCGACGAGGTTCGTGAGCAGCACGGCGCCGAGCATCAACTGCAGGGCGGAGCTGCCGGGGTCCATCGCGGCGAGGACGAGCGCCAGCGCGGTGGCGGCGGCCTGCAGAGCGAGGATCCAGCGACGCGGCGTGCTCAGCCGATCCACAAAGGGCGCCCACGCGAACTTGAGCGCCCAGGGCAAGGCGAGCAGCGAGGCGAGGCCGATGTCCTCGAGCGAGACGCCCATCTCCCGCAGCAGCACCGGCAGCGCTTGGGTGAAGAAGCCGTAGGGCAGCCCCTGGGCGAGGTAGAGCGCGCCGAGGATGAGCAGCTTGCGCGGGGTGCTCATCGCTGGCTTTGGAGGAGGCCGCGGGCCATCTGCCGCACGGAGGGGGCGGCGAAGCCTTCGGGCACGGCATTGGGGGCGCCCGAGGCGAGGCGGTAGCAGCCCTCGATTGCGGCGAGGAGGGCCGTTGCGAGGCGGCGGGGATCGTCGGGTTCGAGCTGGGGGCCCAGGATGTCGGCGACCAGGCGCTCGCCGCGGTCCAGGTCGTCGCGCACGGCCGCCTCGTAGGCCTGTTGCACCTCGGGCCGGCGAACCGCTTCCGCGCCGATGGCCACCCAGCAGGCGACTGCGGCGGAGTCGGCGCCTTCGCCCTGCGCGAGGTGCGCGTCGATCCAGCAGTCCAGCCGGTCCCAGGGGGTCGAGGCGCTGCTGAGGAGGCGGTCGTAGCGCGCGCCGAGCCGATCCGCCAGCCGCTCGACCAGGGCCAGCAGGATCTCCTCCTTGCAGGCGAAATGGTAGTGGACCAGCCCCGGGGCGAGGCCGGCCTGGCGGGCGATCGCGGCCACGGAGGCGCCGTCGTAGCCCTGCTCGGCCATGAGGACATGGAGGGCCTCGACGATCTGGGCGCGGCGCTGCTCTCGGTTGCTGGGGCGGGCCATGCTGAACTCACGCTTAGTTGGTTGACCAACCAATAATAAGCGCGACGGGTCAGGACGCAAGCGGAAACCCGCGGATCGGCATGTCCGGCACGACACTCCGGGCCCGTGTTCTTCCTGACTGCAGCCCGATGAACTCCGCCCCGCCCTGGCTCGAGCAGGAGGCGGTGCTCGCGCCCGTCTCGGCCCACTTCCTCCACGATGACGCCGAGCTGCGCGTGCGCGACGACTGGATCCAGGCCCTGCGCCCGGGCACGTCGCACCCGTCCATGAACGAGGTGATCTACAGCCGGCTCGGGGACGACGCCGACGCCGTCATCGACGCGACCATCGCCGAGTACGTGGCCATGCACACGGGCTTCAAGTGGTCGGTGCCGGCGGGCTCGGCACCGGCGGATCTCGGGGAGCGCCTGCGGGCCCGGGGCATGCGGTTCTGGTGGGCGCGGGCCATGTGGTGTCCGACCGACCTGGCGGTGTCGACGACCGAGGCGAGGGAGGTCACCGACGAGCCTGTGGCCTTCGCGGAGCTGTCGGCCCGGGCCTGGGACCTGCCGATCGAGCACCGTTCCCATCAGCGGCGCGCATTGGAGTGGGCCGCGTCGACCGATCGCAGGGGGTCAGGACATCACCTGATGTCCTGCCCCCCCCTGATGTCCTGACCCCTCACCGCCCGCCGCCTCGACTACCGCCCGCCGCACTCCGCCGGGTCCCGCCCCGCCGCACGCACGGCGTCGGGGGAGTGGAAGTCCCGCGCGAGCACCGCGGCGACGTCGACGGGGGGCACGTCCGTGCCCAGGACGGCGTTGATCTCCTTGACGAAGAGGTCGGCGACGAGCGCGTAGCCGGTGGGGCTGAAGTGCAGGCCGTCGAAGCTGAGCACGCCGCCGAAGAGGCCCATGCCGAGCTCGTGGCCGTCCACCTCGATGCCGTTCTCCAGGAAGGA
>JAJDAI010000193.1 GCA_029261955.1 Deltaproteobacteria bacterium
CACGAGGTCGGCGGCGGCGCCCACCTCGATCTTGCCGAGCTCGACGCCCAGGTGGCCTCCTGCGAAGCGCGCCGCGGCGCCGAGGCACTCCAGCCAGCGAGCTGGGGGCCAGCCGACACCGGCCTCGTTGGCCCGGAAGAAGGCGGTCTGGAGCTCGGCGAGCATGTCCGCGCCGATGCCGTCGGTGCCCAGCATCGTGTTGGCGGCGAAGTCGGCGACCGGCGCGTAGCCGACCCCGTTGTTCATGTTGCTGCGCGGCTGGTGGCTGACCCAGGCGCCGGCGTCCTCGATGCGCGCCAGGCGCTTGGGGTCCACGTGCACGCAGTGGGCGAGCAGGCTGCCGGGCATGAGGGCGTCTAGCCGCTCCAGGCGGTCGACGGGGTGCTCCCCGACCAGGTGCTCGTCGTCCATGGCCTCGGCGACGTGGATGTGCAGGCCCGTGCCCGCCTCACGGGCCAGGTCCCCGCAGGCGCGCAGGGTCTCATCCGACAGGGTGAAGCCCGCGTGAGCGCCGATCAGCACCCCGCTCCGTCCGTCGGGCGGTCGGGCCATCAGCCCCTCGTGCGCCTTCAGTCCGGCCGCCGCCTCGTCCGGTCCGCCGCGGTCCGTGACCTCGTAGCAGAGCAAGCGTCGCAACCCGAGCTGGTCCAGGGACTCGTCCAGCACCTCCAGGCTGCCCTCGATGAAGCAGGGGGAGGCGTGGTGATCCACCACCGTCGTCACGCCCGCCCGCAGGGCCGCGAGGCCTCCGACGAGGCCCGAGACCGCCACCGACTCACGGTCGAGCGCGCGATCCAGCCGCCACCAGACCTTCGTGAGCATGTCGGCGAAGTTGTCGGGGGCTTCGGGCAGCATCGGCATGCCGCAGGACAGCGCCGAGTAGAGGTGCGTGTGCCCGCAGACCAGGCCCGGCATCAGCCAGCGCCCGTTGGCGTCGAGCTCCGGCGCGTCCTCGTTGGGGTCCACGTCGCCGAGCTGCACGATGCGGCCACCGCGGATCAGCACGTCGGCGCGCTCCACGCCGGGGGGACCCAGGTGCAGGACCGTGGCGCCGCGGATGATGAGGCTGCCGAAGGCCGACATCAGCTCCCCCGTTGGGCGAGGGTCCTCGCGTCGAGCTCGGGGACCTGGGCGATCTGCTCCTCCCAGAAGGCGGGCGACCAGAGCGCCTCGAGCTCGCCGACGGTCTTGCCCTGCTGCTCGACCCAGGTGAAGTACTTCTGGTTGTGCCAGCGGCGGCGCACGGCGAGCGTGCCGTCGAGCACGAGGCCGCGGGACCGGTCGTGCAGGGTGTCGATGCGCGCCTTCGCGACCTCGGCCGTCTGCGGCCCGTTCTGCTCCGTGAGCCGGCGCAGCACGGAGGGGTAGCGGTCGAAGCCGTCCGTCGCGACCGTGAACACGAGGTCCCCGCGTTTCAGGCCCCAGTGGTGGGCGGCGCGGATGGACGCGAGCACGTTGCACAGCCCGCTCACGCCGAAGATCCCGTCCATCGACTCGAGCCAGCCTTCGTCCAGACCCAGCTCACGGGCGAGCACCTCACGCCCCTCCTGCATCAGCTGGAGCGACTCGAGGCAGTCCTGGTCGTCGACGCAGACCAGCAGGTCGGTCGAGCGCACGTTGTGGATCCAGGTGACGTGCTTGTCGCCGATGCCCTCGATGGCGTGCGAGCCGTAACCGACGTTGTAGAGCGTCGAGCACTGCACCGGCTCGACGCCGACCGTGCGGCAGCTGGGGAAGCGCTGCTTCAGCTCGTCGGCCGCGGCGAGGGTGCCGGCGCTGCCCATGGCGGACACGAAGGCGGCGGGGCGCTCGCCGATCCCCTGCTCGATCAGCTCCTCTGCGAGCTCGCAGGTGCTGCCCCCGGTCACGAAGCGGTGGAAGCGGTAGTTCCCGAAGTCCTCGAACTGGTTGAGGATCCGGTTGTTGGGATCGGCCCGCAGGCGCGCGACCTCGTCGTAGATCTCCTTGACGTTGGACTCGCTGCCCGGCGTGGCCACGATGTCCGCGCCGTAGGCCCGGATCTTCTCGAAGCGCTCGGCGCTCATCTCCTCGGGCAGCACGACGAGTGACTTGAGGCCGAGTCGGGGGCCGACCCACGCTCCGCCGATGCCGTAGTTGCCGGTGGAGGGGAAGACCAGCGTGCTGCCGTCCTGCTCGATCTCGCCGGCCAGCAGCTTCTCGCGCAGGCACGAATAGGCGGGGCCGACCTTGTGGCTGCCCGAGGGGAAGTGGCGGCCGCTCAGCACGACGACCGTCGCGTCGGTGCCCGTGAGCTCACGCGGCAGGATCCGGTGCTGGATGGCGCCTCGCTTGCGCCAGCTCATGTCGAAGAGGTGGACGGGGTCCAGCTCGTCGGTGCTTCGGTCCGCAGCCTGGCGGATGGCGGCCGGCTGGGTCTGGGGGTGGAGCAGTTCGCTGAGGGTCGGAAGGGGGGGCAAACTCACGCGTGAGCCTCTTGAGCGGGGGGCAGCCAGATCGACTCACGGGCCTCGGAGAAGGCGGAGTGGAACAGGCGCATGGTGAGGGCGTCCCGCAGATCGACGTCGCCGGAGCCTTCGCTCCCGATGGGCTCTTCGCCGCGCAACGTGAGCGCGCCCGCAGGCAGCTCGAAGCGGGCCGTGCCGTCGTCTTGGGGCAGCCAGGAATACTCGATGTCGCCGCGCCGCCAGCGGATGCCCTGCTCCGTGAGCAGGAAGCCGTCGCGGTCGGGGTGGGCGTCCCAGGTGTCCTGGGACAGGTAGAGGTGCGGTTTGACGATGTAGGGCCCGCCGTCTTCGGGGCACCAGACATCGCAGCTGCCGCAGAGGTTGCAGGCGTCGATGACGTTGCCGATCTGGTGCTTCTTCGCGACGACGAGCGGCTGGCCTTCGAGGTGCTCGAGCATCGTGCCGTGCCACACGACCCGGCCGGGCTGGTGCTCGCCCAGGGGCAGGGGCACCGAGAAGTTGGCCGCGTTGGGGCAGACCGGGATGCACTTGTCGCAGGTCAGGCAGTCGAGCAGGTCCAGCTCGGAGCCGATCTTGCGCGGCGGCTTGCTGTTGCTGCTGCGGTGGTAGCGCTCGTCGTCGGGCAGGGCCTCGGCGGTGCGGCGCAGGACCTCCGCGGCGGCGGTCGCGGGGTCGTCGTTCTGGCCGAGGAAGCAGCGCAGCGCGTCCAGGTCGTGCACCTCGGCCGCCCGCATCTGCTGCGTGAGGTTGGCCAGGTACTTCCACTGGTTCGCGTAGCCGCGGCCCTTCAGCAGGTCCGTGCAGGAGGTGACGGGGCCGATGCCCGCGGCCACCACGGGCCCGAAGTTCTTCGCGTCGATGCCGGCCGAGAAGGTGATGGGCAGCGCCGTGCCCACCGTGTCGCGCAGCTGGTGGGCGAGGCTGAGGGCGATGACGTGCAGCGGCGGCCCGCTGAGGTAGACCTCGGTCTCGCCGAAGGGCGGCTCGGGGCCGCGGTGCACGAGGGTGTTGCTGAGCTTCACCCCGAAGCCCAGGCCCCGCTCGTCTGCCAGCGCCGTCATGCGCCGCACGATGCCGAGCATGTCGGTCCACTGGAGGTCGTGCTCGAAGTCGGTCTGCTGCAGCTCGATGAAGTCGTAGCCCATGGAGTCGAGCAGGGCCCGGCAGCGCTCGAAGCCGAGCAGGGTCGGGTTGAGCTTCACGACCGTGTGCAGCCCCAGCTCCAGCGTGTGGGCCGCGATGGCCTCGATCTCGGAGGCCGGGCACCCGTGGAAGGTGGACAGGGTCACGCTGTCGCAGATCTGGGCGGGGACCTCGACCTCGGCCCAGCGCTGGAGCCGCGGGGGC
>JAJDAI010000194.1 GCA_029261955.1 Deltaproteobacteria bacterium
GGCTCGGGGGCCTCGGGCTCGTCCGCGACGGGCGGCTCGTCCACCACCGGCGGCGCCTCGTCCGCGGCGCGCTGGGTCGGGGCCCCGGGCAGGCCGCCGTCGTCTTCGGGCGCCTTCCGCTTGAGCGCCGGCATGGAGGTGGGCGTGACGGCCCCCTCCGGGTCGATGCGCACGGCCTTCGCCCGGGCAGCCCGCGGCGGGGGGGCGAGGGGATCCGCGATCTCGGGCTCCTCCTCGTCGTGGAAGTACTCCGCGGGCGGGCCGAGCTCCGTCCGGTCCTCGTCCAGCGGCTGCGTCGGGATCGCGTCCGGGTTGCCCAGGTGCGGGATCGTGAGGTCGTCCTCGCCGTAGAGGTCCTCGCCGATCGTGTCGGGGCCGATGACCACCGGGCCCTGGCCCTTGCCGCCCCACTCCTCCTGGCCGGGGGTGACCCCCGCGCCGCTGCGCATCCGGGGCATGCCCAGGGCGACGGATGGCGGAGCCTCGGCCGGCGTGCGGCGTCCTGGAGCGGCCGCCCCTCGCCGCGAGAGCTGGCGGGGGAACAGGTCCCACATCTCCTCGATGAGCAGGGCCGGGTCGTCGATGACGCCGCGGTTGAACATCAGCTCGGCCAGGTCCCGCCGCGCTTCTCCCGCCGTCTGGTAGCGGCGGTTCGCGTCGGGCTCCATGCAGCGGCGGATGATGCGCACGAGGTCCCGGGGGGCCCCCGAGCGGTAGTCCAGCGGGCTGCGTGGCGACGCGGAGACCACGGCCTCCATCGTCTGGTAGTCCGTGTCCCCGAGGAAGGGGTTCACGCTCGTCAGCATCTCGAAGAGCAGCGTGCCGAAGGAGAAGATGTCCGAGCGCGAGTCGAGCGCTTCGCCCTTGAGCTGCTCGGGCGACATGTAGGCGTACTTGCCGCGCACGACGCCGGGCCGGCTCTTGCTGATGCGTTGCGCGTAGCGCGCCACGCCGAAGTCCGTCAGCTTCACCTCACCCTGCACCGAGATGAGGATGTTGGGCGGCGAGACGTCGCGGTGGATGAGCTCCAGCGATCGGCCGCGCTCGTCGGTGCGGCTGTGCGCGTACTCCAGCGCCGCGGCGATGCGCGTGCCGAGGTAGAGGATCGCGTCGACGCTCAGCTGGCGGCGGAGCTTGCGGCACGCGATCAGGAGCTTCTCGAGATCCGGCCCGTCCACGTACTCCATGGCGATGAAGTACTCGCCGTTGTGCACGCCGAAGTCGAACACCTGGACCACGTTGCTGTGGTTGAGGGTGACGGAGATCCGCGCTTCGTCGGTGAAGAGCTGGGTGAACTCTTCGAGATCCTCGAAGGTCGGCAGGATCTTCTTGAGGGCCAGGCGCTTCTCGAAGCCGGCCGCGCCCTGCAGAACGGCGAGGTAGACCTCGGCCATGCCACCGCGGGCTAGGAGCCGGACCAGCCGGTAGCGTCCGAAAGACTTGCCCGCCATTGCGCCTCGGCGACCCCCTTGTGGCACCCCTTCGGGGCCCCACGACACGCCGCCGTTTTGTCGGCAGCACGCCTCCCGTTCGAGGGTCCGGCAAGGCTACCGTCCAGCGCCTTCCGCGGCAACGGAGGGGCCCCCCTCGCGCTCGCGCGATGAGCCGGGGCCGGGTGACGCGATCGACCGCCTGGCGGCCCGTCCCCTTGCCGGCAGGCAGACCGCGCTCGCACAATGCGCTGTGCCTCGGTTCGCCCTCCTGCTCCTGCTCGTCCTCGGTTGCTCCTCGCCCGAGGCCGATCCCGCCCCTCGCCTCGGCGCCGCCACGCCCGCTCCGGCGCTGCCTTCGATCGAGGGTCGGGTGCGCTACACGGGGCCCCTGAAGGACGCCGTGATCCCCGCCGATCCGCGCTTCGCCCACTGCCCCGAAGGCCCGGCGGGTCAGCTGGTGGTGGGGGCGGACCTGGGGCTCGCGGGCGTGCTCGCGCACGTGCCCGGGGAGCCCCTGGAGTCAGGGGAGCTGAGGCTGCGCGCGACCGCCTGCCGCTTCGAGCCGGCCACGTCCATCGTGCCCACGGGCTCCCGCTTGATCGTCTCGAATGACGATCCGCGGCTCCAGACCTTCCACCTGCGCCGACTCGACGGCCAGCACGAGCGGGCCGAGCAGAACCTGGCCGTGCCGCCGGGGGCCCCGCCGCTCCACTGGACCCTGGATCGGCCCGGTCGCTACCGCATCGTGTCGGTCGAGCGCCCCTGGATGGAGGCCTGGGTGCAGGTGATCGACGGCGGCGTCGGCCTCCGATCGGACGCCGAGGGCCGCTTCGACGCGCCGCTGCCGCCGGGGGACCACCAGGTCAGCACCTGGCACCCGCTGCTGGGCCTGCGGCGTCACGGGGTGAGCGTGCCCGAGGACGGGCCAGCCAGCCTCTACGTGGACTGGTCCGAGCCGGGCGAGGACCCGCGGGTCGCGAAGCCCTGAGGCAGGCCCCGCTCGTCGAGCAGGTCGGCGCCGTCGCTCGCCATGCCCTCGACGAGGCGCGCGAGGCAGCGGACCAGCCGGTCCTGCACACGAACACCGAGGTCGTGCGCGGCGCGGCGCTGCTCGGGGCTGAGTGAGTCGAAGGAAGGATCGTCGTCGGGCAGGGCCAGCATCGCGGCCCAGGCGGCGTCGAGCGCCGCGGGCAGCGGCTGGCTCACTTGAAGTCGACGACCAGGCGGACGACGCTCTTGCCGACCCGGAGGTCGTCGGCGTCCTGGAACGCGAACTCGGTCAGCGGGCTGCCGTTGAGCAGGCAGCCGTTGGTGCTCTGGAGATCCCGGACCCGGAACTCGCCGCTGGCGAAGAAGACCATGGCGTGACGAGCGGAGACCCGCGGGTCATCGAGGATCACGTGGCAATCGTCGTCCCGGCCGATCAGCGTCACCGAGTCTTCGATGATGTAGGTCTTGCCGGTGTCGGGCCCCGCGACGATCACCAACTTGGCGTCGACGTCGTCGGGAATGTCCGTTGCCTCGCCCACCTTGAGGGGCGTGTCGATCAGGGTCTCACCGCTCATCAGATCCTCGCGTTCGGGAGTGCGAACCATACAGGAGGCCGCATGCCGATCCCACCCGCCGAAGGGGACGGACCGGCAGGTTCTTTGGATCGGCCCACGCCGCCTGTATCCTCCGCCGCCTGTGCGAGGAGAAACCATGAGATCGCTGTTTGCTGCCCTGACCGCTGTGCTCGCCCTCGCGCCCTCTGTGGCCCGCGCGGGCTTCGACGAAGCCGTGAACGACGCGGTCGAACCGATCGCCAACGCGGTCTCCTCGTTCATCTTCATGTCCGTGGACGTCGCGGGCACCAGCGTGCCGCTCATCGTGCTCTGGCTCGTGGTCGGCGGCCTCTACTTCACGGTCTACCTGCGCTTCCTGCCGTTCCGGGCCCTCAAGGTCGCGATCGACGTCGTGCGCGGCAAGCACGACCACCCCGGCGACGCCGGTGAGGTCAACCACTTCCAGGCGCTGACGACGGCGCTGTCCGGCACCGTGGGCATCGGCAACATCGGCGGCGTGGCTGTCGCCGTGACCGCCGGCGGGCCCGGCGCCATCTTCTGGATGCTCGTCGCGGGCGTGCTCGGCATGTCCAGCAAGCTCGCCGAGTGCACGCTCGGGGTGAAGTACCGCAAGATCAACGAGGACGGCTCGGTCTCGGGCGGCCCGATGTACTACCTGGAGCGCGGGCTCAAGGACAAAGGCTTCGGTCCCCTCGGACGCGCGCTGGGCCTCTTCTACGGCGGCACCATCATCATCGGCTGCCTGGGCGGCGGGAACATGTTCCAGTCCAACCAGGCCTTCGAGCAGTTCGTCATCGTCACCGGCGGCGACACCAGCTGGTTCGCCGACAAGGGCTGGCTCTTCGGCCTCGTGCTGGCCGCGGCCGTCGCGTCGGTGATCATCGGCGGCATCCGCGGCATCGCGCGGGTGACGGAGAAGCTCGTCCCCTTCATGGCCATCCTCTACGTGGTCACCGGCCTCGTGATCCTGGCCATCAACTTCGCCGAGATCCCCGCCGCCGTCGGCGCCATCGTGGGCGGCGCCTTCGCGCCGAAGGCCGTCGCGGGTGGCGCGCTCGGTGCGCTCATCCAGGGCTTCCGCCGCGCCGCCTTCTCCAACGAAGCCGGGCTCGGCTCGGCCGCCATCGCCCACTCCGCCGTCAAGACGGACCGGCCGGCCACCGAAGGCCTCGTGGCCATGCTCGAGCCCTTCATCGACACCCTGATCATCTGCACGATCACGGGCCTGGTGATCACGACCACCGTCTACTCGCCCGAGACCGCCGCCGGCGGCCCGCAGGGTGTGGCCCTGACCAGCGCGGCCTTCGAGTCGGCCTTCGACATCGCCCCGGCGATCCTCGCGGTCGCGGTGATGCTCTTCGCCTTCTCCACCGCGATCTCGTGGTCCTACTACGGCCTCAAGGGCTTCACCTACCTCTTCGGCGAGGGCCGGAAGAAGGCCATCGGCTTCCAGTTGGTCTTCTGCGCGTTCACGGCGCTGGGCTGCATGGTCCAGCTGGAGGCGGTCATCAACCTCTCCGACGCGATGATCTTCGTCCTCGCGATCCCCAACCTCGCGGGCATGTACCTGCTGGCTCGGGTGGTGCGGGACGAAGTGGACGGCTTCCTCACGGACGTGCGGGGCTGACATCAGCGCGCTTGCGCGCCCGGTCCCCTGCGTGCAAGCCTCGTGCGCCCTTCGCGGCGGTCCGCCTCCAGGAGCCAGAATGCGCCTCAGTGTCGTCCTCCTCTCCCTGCTCCTCTCCGGCTGCGCCGGCTCGCTCAACGTGTGGGGCATCAACGTCGACATCCCCGACGACGACGACGACGACGCGGCCCCCCCGGACATCAACTACGACGACTACGAGGGCGTCGAGTTCATGAACATCGACTGGTCCCAGCAGGCCGAGAACCAGGGCGCCGAGGACTGCATCGAGGACGAGGGCTGGACCGTGGCCGGTGCGCTGTCGACCGGGGACGACAACAACTTCTGCCCCGAGTGCGACTACATCTGGCGGTTGACCTACACGGCGACGCCCGGGCTCGCCGACTGCCTCGAGGGCAGCGGATTCCAGAACTCGAGCGGCTTCCTGCGGCAGTTCGGCTTCGCCTTCAGCAACGACTCGGACTTCGAGGTCTGGCGCACGCTCGGCGAGCCCCACATCCCCATGACCAAGGTCGGGGTCGGCGCGCTCGACGACGACGCCAGCTTCACCTGGGGCGGCGGCAACTCCTTCCGCACCGACGAGGGCAGCTACGAGTGGTTCCTCAGCGGTGAGGGCTCCTTCTGAGCCTGCTGCTCGGACTGCACGCGGCCACGGCGGAGCGCCGGGTCGGGGGCAAGGCGCGGCATCTTGCGTCTCTGGTCGAGGCGGGCTTTCCGGTCCCGCCCGCCGTCGTGATCACCACCGCTGCGCTGCGTGCCCACATCGAAGCCTGCGGGCTCGAGCAGGCTTGCCGACGTGCGGCCGAGGCCGCGACCGAGGGGGATGAGGCCCGCGCTCACGTGGCGGCCCACGCCGTCGTCGAGGAGCTCCAGGAGCGCCCGCTCTCCGCGGAGCTGCTCGCCGAGCTGGGGCCTGAGTACACGCGGCTGTTCGAGATGGACCTGGGAGCCGGGCCCTCGCTGTTCGCCGTGCGCTCCTCGGCTGCGGGCGAGGACGCCGCCGACCACAGCCACGCCGGCCAGTTCGACTCCGTGCTGAACCTGCGCGGTCTGTCGCGCATCGAGGACGCCGTGCGCCGCGTCTGGTGCTCCTGGTACAGCGATCGCGCCGTCGACTACCGCATCCACGCCCAGCTGCCCACGCCCTGGTGCCCGCCCATGGCGGTGCTGGTGCAGCGGATGATCCCGCCCCGCGCCTCGGGGATCCTGTTCACCGCCCACCCCGTCACCGGCGACCGGCAGAGCATGGTCCTGGAGGCGGGCCCCGGCCTCGGGGAGGCCCTGGCGCAGGGCCGCGTGCACCCCGACTACTTCGTGCTGCTCAAGCCACGCCGACCGGGCGATCCCCTGCGCATCACCGAGCGCGGCATCGCCGACAAGCGGTGGCGCTTGGAGCCCCTGCCCCCGGGCAGCGGCTCGCTGGAGTTCCGCCCGCTGCCCGCGAAGGAGCAGAAGAAGCCCTGCCTCGAGGATCACGAGCTCCAGGAGATCGGCGCCTTCGGCTTGCGGATCGAGGGCCTGCTCGGCTGCGCGGCGGACGTGGAGTGGACCATCGACCCCTCGGGCCGGCTCTTTCTGCTCCAGGCCCGCCCCGTCACGGCGCTGCGCGAGCAGCGGCACCCCTCGGCGAAGGAGCTGCGGGCCCGCCCGGTGCTCTGGACCCAGCGCTTCTCCGGGGAGCGTTGGACGGAGCAGGCGACCCCCCTGGGCTGGTCGGTCATCCAGCCCGTGCTGCACCACTTCATCGAGTGGGACGCCGCGGCCGCGCGCTGGCTCGATGGCACGCCGCCCACGAAGCTCATCGGCGGGCGGCCCTACTTCAACCTCTCGATCTTCCGGCACCTGGTCTTCCGGCTGCCCGGCGGCGCCCCGCCCGAGTTCGTGCTCGAGATGTTCCCGCCGGAGGAGCAGGCCGAGCTGCGCGCCGGAGCCCCGCTGCTGCCCAACCTGGGCCTGGTGGCGTCGATCTTCGGCCAGGTCGTCTCGGAGAAGCGCTGGCGCCGCTACCGCTACAACCTGCTCACCAACCACGACGACTGGGAGGCCTTCCGGCCCGAGTTCGAGCGGCGGGTCGCGGACCTGCCCGTGGACTTCCGCACGGCGCGTGAAGGCCTGGATGCCGTCGCGAGCGCCCGCGGCCTGATGCTCGAGTACATGGGCATCCACCTGCTCAGCCTGCTCTTCGCCCACCTCTTCTACGAGGCGCTGGACACCGCCCTGGCCTCGTGGGTCGGGGTGGAGGGGGAGGCGATCCGCTCCGCGCTCGTGGCCGATCCGGCCGAGAACCGCACGCTCCAGACCAACAAGGCGCTCTGGCGCCTGGCGCAGACGGCCGAAGCGCAGCCGGCGGTCGCCGCGGCGCTGCGCGGGGGAGGGGTGGGCTCCGTCGAAGAACTGGGCGAGCTGGAGGGCGGCCAGGCCTTCGCCGCGGCCCTGGAGGCCTTCCTGGCCGAGTTCGGGCACCGCAGCTCGGCGTCCTACGAGGTCTTCGCCACCCGCTGGGCCGACACGCCCGACATGGTCCTGGGCCTCGTCGCGGCCTGCCTTCGCGGCGGCGAGCGTGCGGTCGAGGACCCCGAGGTCCAGGAGGCCCGCCGCACCGAGGAGCGGGCCCAGGCCGAGCGCCTCGTCCGGCAGCGCATGCGCCGCACCCTGCGCCGCAAGCTGGTGCCCTGGCGGCAGCAGCTCTTCGGCTGGCTGCTCGAGCACTGCCGCAAGTACATGGGCCTGCGCGAGAACCAGCGCTTCGCCTTCGACCGCCTGCTGCTCCAGACGAAGCGGATCTTCGAGCGCATCGGCGCGCTGCTCGAGCGCGACGGCCTGC
Source organism: Deltaproteobacteria bacterium (assembly GCA_029261955.1). GTDB lineage: Bacteria > Myxococcota_A > UBA796 > UBA9615 > UBA9615 > CALCXL01. Next base: position 7,468 of record JAJDAI010000194.1, read on the forward strand.
TCGCCGGCGGCGACGACCTCGTCTTCCTGGAGCTGAACGAGGTGGACGCGCTGGTCGCGGGCCGCCTGTCCCCCGAGGACGCGGCGGCGCGGGTCACCCGCCGGCGCGCCGAGTTCAGCCGGAACCTCGATCTGGCCCACCCGGACTTCCTCGAGGGGGCTGCGCCCGATGTCGTCGAGGCGGGCGATCTGGACTCCGCGACCCGCCTGCACGGCATGCCGATCTCGCCCGGCCGGGTCCGCGGCACGGTGCGCGTCTTGCGCAGCCTGGACGAGATGGCGAAGCTCCAGCCCGGGGACATCCTCGTCGCGCGTGCGACCGATCCTGGGTGGACCCCCTTGTTCCTGACGGCAGGTGGGGTGATCCTCGAGCTCGGTTCGGTGCTGTCCCACGGGGCGGTTGTTGCCCGGGAGTACGGGCTGCCGGCGGTGGTAAACGTAGAAGGCGCCACCCGCATCCTCCGAGATGGCATGGATGTGACCCTGGATGGCGATCGCGGCCGGATCGTGGTGCACCGGGCAGAAGAGATCCCGTTGCCAGCGGCACGAAAGGTGAACAAGCAAGACGGCGATGCGTAGTCTCCTCCCCCTGCTGCTGCTCCTCCTCGTCGGCTGCAGCGACGACGTGCTCAGCCGTGCGACCTCCCTCGGTGGAGGCGATCTGGGCCCCGAGTACGAGCCGCCCAACGCCGCGGACGACGACGACGCCGCCACGGGCAGCGACGACGACGACAACGATGCGGAGGACCCGGCGCCGCTGGACATCGCGACCGTCGATCCCGAGCCCGAGTCCACCGATCACCACTACCGACAGCCGATCCGCATCTGGTTCTCGGGCTACGCCGCCGGCGTGCAGGTCCGCGTGGCCAACGAGGCGGGCGACTCGATCCCGGTCATCACCAGCTGGGACGAAGGCCTGAGTCTGCTCGAGGTCCAGCCCTTCGAGGGCACGGGCCCGAGCGGCACCCTGAACCCGCTGAGCACCTACACCGTCGACGTCGACGTGGGCGACACGACCCTCGGGTGGTCGTTCACCACCTCGGTCATCGGCACGCCCGTCGACGACAAGGGCAGCCTCGCCGGCCGCACCTACGCCATGCAGTTCGACGGCGTCCGCGCGCCTGAGGCGCCCGGGCTCGAGGGCCTGCTCAACGCGCTCGGCGGTGGGCCCGTCTGGCTCTGGCAGGTCGCGCTCGGTGAAGACGACGAGGTCGACTTCCACAACGGCCTGGGCGAAGACGCCGACG
>JAJDAI010000195.1 GCA_029261955.1 Deltaproteobacteria bacterium
GTCCCCCGCCCGCTGCACGACGACCCGATCGCCTACCCGCTCGTCCGTGCGCTCGATCTCGTCCCGGTTGTGCAGGGTGATGTTGCTGACGGTGACGCCGCCCACGAAGACCGGCTCCACCCGCGCGACCGGGGTCAGCACGCCCGTGCGCCCCACCTGGATGTCGATGGCCAGCAGGGTCGTGGTCTGCTGCTCGGCCGCAAACTTGTAGGCCATGGCCCAGCGCGGCGAGCGCGACCGGAAGCCCAGCTCCTCCTGGAGCTCGATGTCGTCGACCTTCACGACGCCGCCGTCGATGTCGTAGTTGAGGTGCGGCCGCTGCTGCTCGATGGCGTGCAGCGCGTGCACGACGCCGTCGATCCCGGTGCAGGCCTGGATGCCATCCGCCGTCTGGAAGCCCATGGAGCGGGCCATATCGAGGAAGGCGCTCTGGGACCCGTAGGGCGCGGCGTCGTGCACGCCGGCGCTGTGCGCGAAGAAGCGCAGGGGGGCCTCGGCCGCGTTCTTCGGATCCAGGTTCCGCACGAGGCCGGCCGTGGAGTTGCGCGCGTTGACGTAGGCCTCCTGGCCCGCGGCGACGCGCCGGACGTTGAGCTTCTGGAAGCCGTCCCGCGTCATCACGATCTCACCGCGCACCGCCAGGCGCCCCGTCCAGCTGCCCCGCAGCTTCAGCGGCAGGTTGCGGATCGTGCGCACGCTGTCCGTGACGTCCTCTCCCACGAGGCCATCGCCCCGGCTCACGCCCACCGTCAGCACGCCCTCGTCGTAGATCAGCTCCATGGCGATGCCGTCGAGCTTGGGCTCGATCAGGTAGGGCAGTTCGGCCGGCGCGTCGTCCCCCAGGAAGCGGCGAACGCGCTCGTCGAACTCGCGGATCTCCTCCTCTGCATAGGAGTTGTCCAGGCTGAGCATCGGGGTCGGGTGCGTGAACTTGACCAGGTGGTCGAGCGGCGGCCCGCCGACCCGCTGCGAGGGCGAGTCCGGCCGACGAAGCTCCGGGTGCGCCTCCTCCAGGTCCTGGAGCTGCCGGAACAGCCGGTCGTACTCGGGATCGGAGATCGTGGGGCGATCGAGCACGTAGTAGTTGTGAGCGTGCACCTCGATCTGGTCGGCGAGGGTCTGCCAGCGGGCCTGCAAGTCGTTCGACATGCGGCGAAATCTAGAGCACCGGGCGGATCGTCGCGAGCGGGCGCCCCGAACGACCGGCACCGGAGGCCGAGGAGCCGGGCCGGAGCACGGTCTTCAGCTGAATTCCCCTTTGCTTGACAGACTGGACCCAGACCCTCAGACTGCGCGCGGCCTTCAAGGTCATCGTCGTGTCCACAGGACCGATGCGCTCTCCCTTCCTGTACGAAGCGAACGACGCGAGGCCCGCCACGGGCCCTCGGCCATCCGGCCCACATCCCACTCCGCGTCGCGCACGACTCCCCCCAGTTCCCTTGCAGCCCGGATACCGCGATGTCTGACGAGACCGAAAACACGGCACCCGCCGAGTCCCCCGCCCCCGCTCCGCCCGCCGACGGCGCCCCGTCCGAGGGCAGCAACGAGGAGGGCTCCGAGGACGGCAACCGCCGCCGCCGCGGTCGCAGCCGCCGCAAGCGCAAGGGCCGCACCCGCGAGGACGAGCGGCCGGCGGTCGAGTGGGAAGGCGAGATCCCCGAGGACCTCGATCTCAACACGCTGAAGGTCGCCAAGCCCGACGAGCTCATCGCCCGCGCCCGCGCCCTGGACATCGAGTCCACCGGCGGCGTGACGAAGCAGGAGCTCATCTTCCGCATCCTGCAGGAGCACACCTCCCGCAAGGGCCAGGTCTTCGGCACGGGCGTCGTGGAGCGGCTGCCCGACGGCTACGCCTTCCTGCGCAGCCCCGTCTACAACTACCTGTCGGGCCCCGACGACATCTACATCTCCCCCAACCAGGTCCGGCGCTACAACCTGCGCACCGGTGACACGGTCGAGGGCGAGATCCGGCGACCCAAGGAGGGCGAGCGCTACTTCGCCCTGCTCGAGGTCAACACCATCAACTTCGATCCGCCGGACGTGGCGCGGCGCAAGGTCGGCTTCGACAGCCTGACCCCGCTCTACCCCAACGAGAAGTTGAACCTGGAGTTCGACCCGGAGCGCCTCAGCAGCCGGATCATGGACCTCATGACCCCCATCGGGAAGGGTCAGCGCGGCCTCATCGTCGCCTCCCCCCGCACGGGCAAGACGGTCATGCTCCAGGAGCTGGCGGACGCCATCGCGGCCAACCACCCCGAGGCCTTCCTCATCGTGCTGCTCATCGACGAGCGCCCCGAGGAAGTGACCGACATGCAGCGCTCCGTGAAGGGCGAGGTCATCAGCTCGACCTTCGACGAGCCGGCCACCCGCCACGTGCAGGTCGCCGAGATGGTCATCGAGAAGGCCAAGCGCCTCGTGGAGCACAAGCGGGACGTCATCATCCTGCTCGACTCCATCACCCGCCTCGCACGCGCCTACAACACGGTCGTGCCGCCCAGCGGCAAGATCCTGTCCGGTGGTGTGGACAGCAACGCGCTGCACCGGCCGAAGCGCTTCTTCGGCGCCGCGCGGAACATCGAAGAGGGCGGCAGCCTCACCATCATGGGCACGGCCCTGGTGGACACCGGGTCCCGCATGGACGAGGTGATCTTCGAAGAGTTCAAGGGCACGGGCAACATGGAGATCCACCTCGACCGCCGCCTGGTCGAGCGCCGCATCTTCCCGGCCCTGGACATCAACAAGTCCGGCACGCGCCGTGAGGACCTGCTCCTCCCGCACGACGTGCTCACGAAGCTCTGGCTCCTGCGCAAGGTGCTGGCGCCCCTCAACGTCATCGACTCGATGGAATTCCTTCTCGACAAGTTCAAGAAGACGAAGTCGAACGATGTCTTCCTCGATGCGATGAATTCCTGATCGGATCCACTCGCGGCTTGATTGCGGGCGACATGGCTTGCTATTAGCCGCGCCCGCGCTCAGTT
>JAJDAI010000196.1 GCA_029261955.1 Deltaproteobacteria bacterium
CGCCGTGCTCGCCGGCCTCGCCCGGGCCGCCGTGCTGCGCTCCCCGCTGCTGGTCGCGCTCTGCCTGCTGCCCGCCGCGCACCACCTCTTCGTGCTGCGCTTCGCCAACACCGTCGGCTACCCGGACATCCCGCACCGCTACCTCGTGATCGTCTTCCCGGCGATCGCCGCAGCCGCGGGCCTCGGCTGCTCCTTCGCGGGGACCTGGAGCCGCCACCCCGCCCGGCTCCTGGCGGCGGCGCTGACCCTCGTGTCGCTGTGGAGCTTCGCCGGCACCAGCCGCTGGCTCGGGGCGCCGCGCATGGAGCAGTTCGACTCCTGGGATGCGGGCACCTTCCGCCGCACGAGCATCGGCCAGGTGCGCATCGGCGAGGGCGCGCAGGTGGCCGCGCTGCTGGGCGCGCAGGACGAGTGGATCGACGACCTGCGCCGCGGTGTCGCCCTCGTCTACCCGGGCATCTCGGACTACTACCTGCTCTTCCGCGACCGCCCGAACGATCGCCCCTACCCCGACGCCCTGTTCCGCGAGTCGGACCCCCTCTCCAGCCGCGACGAGCAGCGCCACGCCCTCGTTCGCGGGGCCCTCGCCGCCACCGCCGCGCGGGCCGAGGACCCCGAGGACTTCGACCGCCTCGTCTGCTCCTGGCAGCCGCACCCCGAATTCCACGCCGCCCTGCGCGCCGAGCTGCCCCCGCTGCCCTGCAGCCTCGTGCCCGAGGACCCGGCCACAGACCTTGCCGCGCCCACGCCCGCGGGCGATCCTCCCCCCCCTTGACCGCACCGCCGACCCGCCTCGCGACCCCCGCCGACTTCGCCGCGATCCTGCGCACGTGGCAGGAGGTCGGCTGGGTCGAATGGGAGGGCGACCGCCGCGGCCTCGAGACGCTCATCGGCGCATCGCACACCCACGTCGCCGACCTGCACGGGGGCGCCGAGGGGGCCTGCATGGTCCAGGACGGCACGCTGCTGCACGAGGACACCGAGCTGCCCATCGCCGTCGTCGGCTCGATCAGCGTGTCCCGCGTCGCCCGGCGGCGGGGGCTGGGCGCCGCCTTGTGCGCGGCCGGCGTGGCCGAGCGGGCTGCAGCCGGCTCCGCGGTGGCCTTCCTCGGGACCTTCGACCAGGGCTTCTACGACCGGCTCGGCTTCGGCTCGGGGCCCTACGTGCACGAGTGGACGCTCGACCCCGCGGACCTGCGCGTCGACGTGCCCGATCGAGCGCCCATCCGCCTCGGCCCGCAGGACTCCGAGCGCATGCACCGCAACCGGCTGGCCCGATTCCGGGCGCACGGCGCCGTCTCCGTCATGCACGCGGGCGTCACGCGGAGCGAAGCGGCCCAGACACGCCGCGGCTTCGGCCTCGGCTACGCGGCCCCCTCGGGCGAGCTGACCCACCACGTCTGGATGGAGGCGAACGGCGAGCACGGGCCCTACCGCGCGCACTGGCTGGCCTGGAGGACGCCGGGGGAGCTGCATGAGCTGCTCGGCCTCATCCGCTCGCTGGGAGACCAGATCCACGCCGTCACCGTGCAGGACCCGGCGGGCATCCAGCTCCAGGACCTCATCAACCGGCCGATGCACGGCTACCGGACCCGCAAGGGCGGCGACTACTGGCAGCGGCCCTTCTCGGTGGCCTGGTGGCAGGCGCGGATCCTGGATCTGCCTCGCTGCGTCGCGGCGCTGCGCTGCCCCGGGCCCGCCCTGCGCTTCGGCCTCGAGCTGCACGACCCCCTCACCACCTGGCTGCCCGAGGGCTCGAGCTGGCGCGGCCTCGACGGGGGCTGGACGGTCGAGCTGGGGGAGCAGTCGCACGCCACGCCAGGCCTCGCCCGCGGCCTGCCCGTGCTGCGCGCCGGCGTCGCGGAGTTCTCCCGCTTCTGGCTGGGCGCCCTGAGCGCGCGGGCGCTGTCCGCGACGGCCCGCTTCGAGGCCCCCGAGTCGCTGCTCGCCGACCTCGACCGCCGGGTCCGGCTGCCCTCGCCGCACGTCGACTGGGAGCTCTGAGGTGGCGGACGCCTTCGCCACGTTCCTGTCCCCCGCGCTGCGCGAGGCCCCGCGGGACGAGGTTCGCCGCGCCCGCCTGACGGTCTCGGCCTGCTTCGCAGTCCTGGCCTCGCAGCTGGTCGGCGTCGCCTACTCGGTCGTCGAGGGGCTGTTCATGGCCGCCGGGGTCATGGCGGTCTGCTCGCTGATGGTGTTGCTGGTCCTGCTGCTGCTCCGCCTCGGCGAGGGCCTCGTGCTGCCGGGGAACCTGCTGGCAGGCTCGCTGTTCACGGCCGTCGTGCTGGTCTCGGCGGGGGATCGGGGCGCGGAGACGCCGCTGCTCGTGGCCCTCGTCGCGGTCTGCATGATCTCGACGATGGTCGCGGGGCGCCGGTGGGGCCTGGGCTGGGCGGCGCTGTCCATCGCGGCGGTGTGGGGCTTCTGGATCGCGGGCGCGACGGGCACCACCTTCACCCCGATGCTCGAGCCGGCGGCCCGGACCCTCAACGCAACGATGGTCCTGACCGCGCTCATCGGCGTCGTCGCGGCCCTGTCCCTCATCTACGAGGCGCTCAAGAACCAGGCCCTCGACGAGCTCTCCGGCGTGGCGGAGCGGCTGGAGCGCGCGAAGGGCGAGGCGGAGCAGGCCAGCCACGTGAAGTCGGCCTTCATCGCGAACATGAGCCACGAG
>JAJDAI010000197.1 GCA_029261955.1 Deltaproteobacteria bacterium
CCGGGCCTCCATCGCCAGCTCGGAGCCGGCGATGCCCGCCGAGAGCCCGATGGTCAGGTCGCAGCCCAGGCCCTCGTTGATGGCCTGGCGGAGCACCAGGCCACCGACCATCGCGGCGGTGCGGGGCGAGACCAGCTCGGCGACCCGCTCTTTGATGTCACCCAGGGCGGCCAGGTCGGCCTCGCGGCGGGCCTCTGCGGTGGCCTTGATCTTCTTCAACATGGGGCACCCCTCGTGGAATCCCGAAGGCTACCCCGGTTTCCGCGCGGGCCCTCAACGCGCCGCAGCGAGGGAGGGGTCGGCGAGGATCATCGCGGCGGCCATGACCATGGGCGCGTAGTCGTTGATGGCCCCGCGCTCGCTGAGCACCCAGGGGTCCCGCGTGCCTTCGGCCTGGATGGCGCGCCGCACGTGCCGCTCCCCCTGGTTGTAGCCCGCCAGGGCCAGGCCCCAGTCGCCGAAGACCTCGTGCAGGTGGCTGAGCAGGCGCATGGCGGCGTCGGTCTCGAGCGTCGGGTCCAGGCGGTCGTCGCGCTCGTCGGTGACGATCAGCTCGTAGGAGCGGGCCGTGGGGGCGATGAACATCCAGATCCCCTTGCCCGGCACGCCGGGCGCGAAGGAGGCGCCCTTCTGGCCGAGGCCCAGGTTCACGTAGCCCGACTCGATGAGGGGCACGGCCGCGAGCTGCGCGGGCAGGTCGTACTCGACCAGGGCGCCGTCCACGAGCGAGGCGTAGTCCGCCCGGTTCACCAGGGAGTCCCGCACGAAGGCCCGGCCCTTCGGGGATCCCAGGAGCTTGTTCAGCGCCTCGGCGATGACCGCGTTCTCGGGCACGTCGAAGTCGGCGCTGGACGCCGCCGCGGCTGCGTGGAGCACCTCGACCTCGTCGAAGCTCCGGGTCTCGACCAGGCCGGAGGCAGCCCAGGCGGTGCCGACGAAGAGCAGCAGCATCGCAAGGGAAAGGGGGACGGAGAGGCGGCGCACAGCAGGGGGTGAACACAGCATCTGGATTCTCCGGGACAGCAGCGTGGGGTGATGCAGGCCTGCGCCGAGCGCGGGCGTGCGGGGGGACGAAGCAGCGCGCAGCAGGCACGAGCCGTAGGAGTGGGCGGGCACGTCGTCGCGGGCGATGAGGGCGGCGTCGCAGGCGAGCTCCTCCAGCGCGGCCAGCTGCCGCGAGAGCAGGTGCACGAAGGGGTTTGGGGCACAGAGCACACGCAGGCCGAGCAGCAGCCAGGCGAAGCGCGTGTCCCCCTGGCGGTGGTGCTGGAGCTCGTGCAGCAGGGCCAGGCGCCAGTCGGGGCCACCTCGCAAGTCCCGATGCAGCACGACGTAGGCGCGACCGGGCCGCCAGGCCGCGAAGGTGCGGGAGCCGAGGCGCAGCTCCAGGCCGCCGATCCGTCGCAGGGGCTGGGTCTCTCGGAGGACGAGGCGCAGGCGCAGCATCGCCCCGAGCGCCCAGAGGCCGGCGAGGAGCAGCAGGCCCACAGCCAGCCCCGTCCCCGCGCGGGCCACCGTCTGCGAGGCCACGAACGCGGGGGTCTGCACGCCGGACAGGGCCACCGCCGTGCCCTCCACCGTCTCCGCCGTCCAGACCTGGGGTGCGGGCCGCCAGACGGCGCCCTCGGGCACCAGGGAGACCGCGAGCGGCGCCAGCAGGGCCACGAGCACCGCCGCCCGGGCGAGCCGCAGCGCCGAGCCCCGGGCCACCGGCGCGCGCAGCAGCCAGCTCGCGAGGGCCCAGGCCAGCGCGATCAGCAGCTGGAGGGTCAGCCAGATGGTCACCGCTCGCCCCCGAGCTTGTCGTCGAGCAGCTGCTGGAGCGCCTTCAGCTCGGCCTCTTCGACCGGCTCGCTGTCGATGAGCTGCCGGACCAGGGCCAGGCGGTCCCCGCGGAACAGGCCGCCCAGCAGGTGCCGCAGCGAGCGCTTCTCGTAGCCCGGCTTCTCGACCGCCGGCACGTAGACGTGGCTGCGGCCCTCCTTGCGGGAGGTGACGTAGCCCTTGCCCTCGAGGATGCGCAGCGTGGTGCTCACGGTCGTGTAGGCGAGCGGCCGATCCGCGGGCAGACCGTCCAGCACGGCGCGCACCGTGCCCTCCCCGGCCTCCCAGAGGATGTTCATGAGCTGAAGCTCGGCGTCGGTGAGAAGGCGATCGGTCACGGTCACTCCAGCAGCGGGTGCCAGAGTTATAACTACAGTCTCAGTAGTCGATCAACTAAGACCTTAGTTTTTCTCGTCAGCGCGCCTCTTCGTCCCAGGTCGGCTGGAACTGCGTGCAGCGATCCTCGGTCGCCGTGCAGTACCAGGAGAAGCCCAGGTCCTGCTTGCCCACGAGCAGGTGCTCGACCTGCACGGTCCAGGAGAGGCCGACGTGCACGGTCCCCCGGTCGACCCGTTGCCAGTGCAGGGCTTCGCTGCTCAGCCAGGGGAAGCCCTCGTCCGCGGCGCGGCGGTCGAACCAGGCCTTGCTGTCGCGGTCGCTCTCGTAGGCGGCGGCGCGCTGCGCGGCCTCGGAGACCAGGGCGCGGATGCGGCGGGCGTCGACCGCGTGGGGCGCGTACTTCACGACGGCGGAGGCCCGGACGCCGGCGAGCAGCGCGAGCAGCAGGGCCACGGCCGTGACGCGTCCACGTTGTTGGGAGGCGGGGTGCACGGCGGCGATCCTACTGGGATTCACGGCGCCACAGGAGCGGCAGGGCGAGGAGGTAGAGGAAGAGGTTGAGGGCAGCCCAGGGGCCGCGCCAGGAGGGAACGGTCCAGGCCAGCTCGACGCGGTGCTCGCCCGGCGGCAGCGGGACACCGACGGAGCCCGGGAGCAGGCGGCGGAAGGACGAGGGGGAGCCGTCCACGCTCACCCGCCAGCCGGGGTGCCAGCTGCGGTCCAGGAGGAGCCAGGCGCCCTCGTGATCGACCTGCACGCCGGCGTCCAAGCCGCCATCGGGGCGCAGGCTCAATTCGTTCAGTTGCCCGAGGGGGCCCGCGGCGGAGAGGCCCGCGAACATCGCCGGGTTCCGAGCGCCGGGGTCGGCCCAGCGCTGCCCCGCCTCCGCTCGCGCCGCCCCGATCGAGGGGTGCTGGCCGCGCAGGTGCTGCCCCTGGAGGAACCACTCGACGTCGGCCCCGAAGGCGCCCGAGGACTCGGTGCGCAGGTGCAGATCCGAGCGCACGAGCCGGGTGGCGGGGCCCGGCGTACCGACGGCAGTCCAGCCCCCCGGCAAGGTCACGCGCCGCCAGGGGCTGGGGGACAGCCCGGTGGGCGGTTGGTCGCGGCCGGGCGGCAGGAGCAGCCAGTCGACTCCAAGGAGCTTCAGGTCCCCGGGAGCCAGACGGCGCTCGGGGGCCGGTGCCTCGCCCGCGACCCAGCGCCACCAGAGCAGGGAGAGGTCGTAGGTGGCGACGTAGTGGTGCAGGTTTCGCCCCACCGTCGACACACCGTGCCGGCGCAACAGGGACATCATCGAGGAGCGCCCGAGCTCGGGGTCGGGGGTGCCCAGGGCC
>JAJDAI010000198.1 GCA_029261955.1 Deltaproteobacteria bacterium
CGTGCGCTCGCCGCGCAACGTGCTCGAAGCGGTCAGCGGGGAGCTCATCCCTCGGCTCCGCAGCCAGTACGACGGCCTGGAGGTCGCCCTCGTCGGCGAGCAGCGCGAGCAGGGCGAGGTCCTTGCGTCTCTGAAGCTGAACTTCATCATGGCGCTCTTCGTCATCTTCTCGCTGCTGGCCGTCCCGCTGAAGAGCTACCTCCAGCCCATCATCATCATGAGCGCCATCCCCTTCGGCTTCGTCGGCGCGGTGCTCGGGCACCTGGTGATGGGCTACGAGCTGTCCTTCGTCTCGGGGCTGGGCATCATCGCGCTGTCCGGCGTCGTGGTGAACGACTCGCTGGTCCTCGTGGACACGACGAACCGCTACCGCCGGCAGGGCGCCAGCGCCTACGACGCCGTGACCAGCGCGGGTCAGCGGCGCTTCCGGCCCATCCTGCTGACCTCGCTGACGACCTTCTTCGGCCTGCTGCCGATGATCTTCGAGACGTCGGTCCAGGCGAAGTTCCTCATCCCCATGGCCATCTCGCTGGGCTTCGGTGTGCTCTTCGCGACCTTCATCATCCTGCTGCTGGTGCCCGTCTTCTACATCGTGAGCGAGGACTTCCGGGTCCTGTTCGGGGGCGCGGACGAGCGAGCCCCCACCCCGGGCGGCTGGTCCCCGGACGAGGCGCACTGGGACGAAGAGGAGGACGAGGACGAGCAGCCGTGGGCGGCCATGGAGCCGGCTCCCGCCTGAGGGCGGTGGCAGGCCCTCGTCGGGCCCGGTAGCCTCCGCGCCATGCGCCTCTTCCCCCTGCTCCTTCTCGCCTTGCTCTTCGGCTGCCCCGCGTCGGTGTCGCTGGATGGCAGCGACGAGTCCTTCGATCCCGTGCAGTCGGCGACCTGGTTCGCCATCGAGCACGACGACGGGCTGTTCCACCAGATCGTGCTGACGAGTGTCCCGGGCTTCTGCTCGAAGATGGAGTCGTTCCTGCCCTCGGCGGCGGAGCGGATCGAGGCCTGGATCGACGACGGCGCCGGCTGCGACGAGGGGGAGGCGCTCTTCGAGGCGCTGGCCGAGGAGAGCGAGGACTACTACACCCTCGACGACTCCTACGCGCACCTCACCTTCTTCGACGGCAACCAGCTGGGCGACGCCCCCTCCAGCGGCACCTACGAGGCGCGCGAAGCCGACGGCTACAACCTTCGCATGGGCTGGTACTCCCAGAACCCCTACGCCGAGCAGGGCAACAACGCCGACGACGCCTGCGGCCTGGGCCTGGTGACCTGGGCCGCCGTGGTGCTCCAGCACGACCCCTGGCGCACGGAGCGCTTCGCGGACGAGGGCACCGACATGAGCGTCACCGTCGACGGGGACACCGTCGAGGGCGAGGCCGCGGGCACCCTCGTGGACGAGGACGGCGACGCCGACGGCGAGTTCGAGCTGTCCTACACCGCGGGCAAGTGCGAAATCGACTACGAGGGCGCCGGTCCCTTCGCGCTGCCCTGAGCCGACCGACTCCCCCTGGTACACTCCCGAAATGGCCGCGCCGCTCTCATCCACGGCCACCAAGCGCACAGTCGTGCGGGCGCTCCTGGTCGATGGCCAGCAGACCGCCAAGGTGGTCATCGACGCCAGCAAGCTCGGGGATGAGTCCGTCCACGGCTTCCCGGCCAGCGTGCTCAGCAACTACCCCGAGGGCGTGCCCCTCGATCTGAACCCCGCCTGGCCGCTCGAGCTGGACCTGGACGGGGACCCCGAAGCCTTCCTGGTCAGCCTCTCCTTCGCGGGCCGGGTCTGCCGTTGCCGGGTCGCTTGGAGCGCGATCACGCTGATCGCGGTGGGCATCGGCGGCGTTCGCTGGGAGCACGAGGACGTCGCGCCGCCGGAGCCCGAGGTGCCGGCGGCCCGCAAGCCGAAGGCCGGCCACCTCCGCCTCGTCGACTAGTTTTCGCCGCGCTTTTTCATTTCGCGCGCACCCCTCGTTCGATCCTACGCAGCCTCTCTGAGGCCGCGGAGGATGGGGAATGCTGGGGCGGAACCTCCGAAATGGACGATTCGAGCTCGTGCGCCTGCTGGGAAGCGGGGGCATGGGCGTGGTGTGGTTGGCCCGGGACCTCGAGGACGATCGCACCGTCGCGCTCAAGACGATCCCGGAGCCGCGCGCCCGCGACATCCGCCGCCTGAAGCACGAGTTCCGCTCCCTCTCGGGCCTCCAGCACCCCTCCTTCGTGACCTACCACGACCTGTTCGTGGACGAGTCCGAGGCCTTCTTCACGATGGAGTACGTGGACGGGCTGCCCTTCGACCGCTTCGTGCGGGGCTGCGGGGCCCAGGGCCTGGAGATCACGGTGGAGCTGCCCGTCGCGCAGCTCGGCTCCCTGCCGGTGGCCGAGGTCCAGGCGCCGGCGCCGGCGCTGCTCATCGACTCCCCGGGGATCGAGCGCCTGATCCGCATCGCCCCGCCGCTCTTCGAGGCCGTGCACGCGCTGCACCGCCGGGGCCGCCTGCACCGGGATCTCAAGCCCGGCAACGTGCTGGTGACGAAGCGCGGGCGCGTGGTGCTGCTCGACTTCGGCCTGGCGCTGGATCTGGAGACCCCCTGCCGGGCGGCGAGCGACGAGGGGCGCATCCAGGGGACCGTCGGCTACATGTCGCCCGAGCAGGCGGAGGGAGGCGAGCCCACGACCGCCTCGGACCTCTACAGCCTCGGCGTGATGCTCTACGAGGCGGTCACCGGCCGCTTGCCGCACCGGGGCTCCTTCCTCCAGCAGCTCTACAAGAAGGTCCGCGTGCGTCCGCCGAGCCCCCTGTCGCTGGGCGCACACCTGCCCGGTGAGCTCGATGGGCTGATCATGGACCTGCTGGACCCGGACCCCGCAAAGCGGCCCGACGCGACGCAAGCGCTGGGCCGCCTGGGGCGCGGCCGCGTCCGGGACAGCCTGGAGACCTCCTCGGTGTCCCTGTCGGGGCTCGGCGCCCCCTTCGTCGGGCGCCGCCGCATGCTGCGCTCGATGCGGAAGGCCTGGGAGGAGGCGCGCGGCGGCCAGCCACGCCTGGTGCAGGTCCTGGGCGACGCCGGCATGGGCAAGAGCGCGCTGCTGCGGGAGTTCTCCCGCCGCGCGGCGGCGACCGCAGGCACGGTGGTGCTCCGTGCGCGTTGCCACCCCGAGGAGCGGGTGCCCTACCAGGCCTTCGACGGGCTGATCGATGGCCTGAGCCGCTGGATGAGCCGCCGCCCGGCGCCCGAGCTGCTGCCCCTGGTGCCGCGCCACGCGCGCGCCCTGGCCCGCGCCTTTCCGGCCCTGGGTCGGCTCGACTCGCTGGCTGCGGCGGGGCGGAGCGACCGGGAGGTGGAGGAGCCCGATGAGCTGCGGCGGCGCGCCTTCGCGGCGCTGCGGGAGCTGCTGGCGCGCCTGGCGGATCGCTACCCCGTGCTGCTGGAGATCGACGACTTCCACTGGGCCGACGCCGACAGCCTGACCCTGCTCCGCGAGCTGCTGCGGGGGCCCGACGCGCCCGCGCTGCTCTTCACCATCTCCTCGCGGCCCAACACGAGCGCGCCGGCGCTGCAGGAGCTGGAGCAGGTCCTGGACGAGCTCGGCATCGACTGCACGCGGCTGAGCCTGGAGCCCCTGACGGACGGAGAGGTGGGGGGCATCGTGCGCTCGCTGCTCGACGCCGACACCGCGCGCTGGACCCCGACCATCCAGCGCGAAGCCGCGGGGCGCCCGCTCTTCGTGGCGGAGCTGGTCCACGGCCTCCAGGACGCGGACGGGCCGCCGGAGCCGCTGTCCCTCAGCCGCCTGCTGGAGCGCCGCCTGGAGCGCCTGCCGGCGGGTTACCGCCTCGCCCTCGAGCTCCTCGCGGTCTCGGGGCGTCCGCTGTCGCAGGCCGTGCTCACCCGCGCGGTGCGGCTCGACGACGACGGCATCGACCTGGGGCTGCTCCGGTCTCAGCACCTCGTGCGCCGCCCGGTGCGCCGCGCGCGGCGCCGTGTGGAGCTGCTGCACGGGGAGCTGACGGCGCTGCTGCTCCAGGGGCTGAGCGCCGAGGACATCGCCG
>JAJDAI010000199.1 GCA_029261955.1 Deltaproteobacteria bacterium
AGCCACCCCCTCGGTGTCCTGCCCCCCCTCGGTGTCCTGACCCCCCTCGGTGTCCTGACCCCCTGCGGTGTCCTGACCCCCCTCAATGTCCTGACCCCCTTCCTCCCGAAGAAAAATCCTGGATCCGGTGATCGAACAGGACAAACTGACCGAACGAGCGTAAGCAGTCACTGTGACCAACGACTTCCGCGATCGGGTGCAGTCCAGGATCCGAGCCTTCGACGGCTCGACGGACCTGGCCAAGGCCCGGGAGATGTTGAGCGAGATTCAGGCCGAGGCGGAGTCGACGGACCCGAAGGAACGCAAGCGCCAGCGCATCCTGCGCGTCGCGATCGACCTCTTCGTGGCGCATGGCTACCGGCGCACCAGCATCGACGACGTCGCGCGCACGGCCCACGTCGCCAAGGGCACCGTCTACCTCTACTTCAAGAGCAAGGCGGACCTCCTGGTCGCCTCCATCACCGCCGAGAAGGCGCGCTACGCGGGCCAGATGGGGCCCCTGCTTCAAGCCGACATCTCGCCTGCGACCAAGCTCAGGCTCTACCTCGAACTCGCGCTGAAGATGACGGCGGACCTGCCGCTGCTCGCGCGCCTGCTCTCGGGGGACCGGGAGCTGATGGCGGTGCTGGACGACGTGGACGAGGTGCTCGGCGTGCGCACGACCGAGCTGCAGCTCGCCTTCATGGCGTCCCTCATCGGCGAGGCCAACCCGGGCCACGCCTGGTCGCCCGACGAGCTGCGCGAGCGCGCCCGCGTCCTCATGAGCCTCGTCTACATCGCCGGGCACTTCGGCGACGAACGAACCCGCTTCGGCCTGCCCCTCGAGCGGCACGCCGAGCTGCTGGCCGACATCCTCGTCGAGGGGATCGCAGCCGAAGCAGCACAGTCCGAACCCCACCCCGCAGGAGGTACCCCTTGAATCGCAGTCAAGAGACGCAGATGCACGACATGCGCAGCATGTCGCCCGCAGGGTGGCGTCCCGGATGGACGCCATGAACATCTTCAAGATGGCCTGGAGAAACGTGCTGCGGAACAGACGCCGCAGCCTCGTGACCATCGGAGCCATGGCCTTCGCCCTCTTCGTGGAGGTGATGTATTCGGGGCTCGTACCCGGCTACACGCAGGCCATGGTCGAGGACATCACGAACCTGGAGATCGGCGACGTCCAGATCCACGACACCGAGTACCGCGACGCCCCCTCCATCTACGCGGTGATCGAGGACCCCGACGCCGCGCTGAAGACCCTGGACGAGATGGGCTACCCAGCCGCCCCGCGGCTGCTCTCGGGCGGCCTGGCCGCCTCGGGTGAGTTCAGCGCCGGCGCGGCCTTCCGCGGGGTCGACCTGGAACGGGACGGCAAGGTCACCCTGGTCGGCACCAAGATCGCCGACGGGGCCTGGCTCGACGCCTCGGACCCCAAGGGCGTCGTGGTCGGCAAGTTCCTGGCCCGCACGCTCCAGGTGAAGCCCGGCTCCGAGCTGCTGGTGCTCGGTCAGGGGACCGACGGCAGCATGGCGCACGAGCTCTACTCGGTGCGCGGGGTGCTCGGCAGCGTGGCCGAAGCCACGGACCGCGCCACCATCTACATGGTCGACACGTCCTTCCGGGACCTGATGGTCATGCCCACCGGCGCCCACCAGATCATCATCAAGCTGCCCGGGAACGTCCTGCTCGAGGACGCTGCGCCGGCCATCGCCGCGGCGATGCCCGACCTGGAAGTGAAGACCTGGAAGCAGCTCATGCCGATCATCGCGCAGATGCTCGATTCGGTGTCCGGCATCATCTTCATCCTCTACTTCATCATCTACATCGCGGTCGGGATCCTCATCCTCAACGCGATGCTGATGGCGGTCTTCGAACGCATCAAGGAGTTCGGGGTGCTCAAGGCCATCGGCGCCGGGCCCACGCGGGTCTTCGGCCTCATCGCCATCGAAGCGTCCATCCAGACCCTCATCGCCATCGTCGTCGGCATGTCCGCGGCGGCGCCCGGCATGTGGTGGATGGCCAACAAGGGCGTCGACTTCGGGGCCATGGGCGGCATGAACATGATGGGCGTGTCCATGCGGAAGATCTGGTACGGCATCTACGAGCCGGCGACGGTCGCCGGCCCCCTCATCATGCTCGTCGTCATCGTCGCGATGGCCGTGCTCTACCCCGCCGTCAAGGCCGCATGGATCAGCCCCGTGCAGGCCATGCGGCACCGGTGAAAGGGGGGATGTCATGAGACTCGCAAACATCGCCTGGCGGAACCTCTGGCGGCAGAAGCGCCGGACGATCCTGACCCTCATCTCCATCGCCTTCGGCGGCTTCCTCGCGATCATGATGACGGCGATGCAGGACCGCTCCTGGGCCGACTTCATCGACACGGCGGCGCGCATGGGCGGCGGACACGTCCGCGTCCAGCACCCCGACTACCTCGAGACCCCCTCGCTGAAGAAGAGCGTCGGCAAGACGGCCGAGCTCCGCGCGCTGGCGGAGGCCGACCCCGACGTCGAGACCGTCGTCGAGCGCATCTTCGGGCAGATCATGCTGTCCACCGCCACCGACAGCTTCGGCGCCGCCCTGATCGGCTACGACCCCGCGGCCGAGACGGAGGAGACCTTCCGCTTCATGGACGGCCTCAAGGAAGGCGCGATGTTCGAGACGGCGAGCGACCCGGGGATCATCCTCGGCAAGAAGCTCGCGTCGAACCTGGGCGTGGAGATGGGCGGCAAGGTCGTCTACACGCTGATGGACAAGGAGGGCGAGATCGTCGCCGGCCTGGCGCGCGTCTCGGGGATCATCGGCACCGGCGCGGGCAGCCTCGACAGCTCGCTCACGCTGCTGCCCATCAACGTCGTCCGGGAGACCCTGGGCTATGCGGCCGACGAGGCCACCCACGTCTCCGTCTTCCTGGCGGACGGCCGCAACAGCGATGCGGTCGCGAAGCGGCTCAACGAGCAGATGGACTCCAGCCAGCGGGCCATGACCTGGGCGGACGCATCGCCGGACATCGCCGGCTTCATCGCCATGAAGATCGGCGGCGCCATCGTCATGGAGATCATCATCGGTCTGCTGATCCTCGCGGGCATCTTCAACACCCTGTTCATCTCGGTGATGGAGCGCGTGAGGGAGTTCGGGATCATGCTCGCCATCGGCTGGTCGCCAAAGCAGGTCTTTGGCCTGGTGATGTTCGAGAGCCTCTGGCTGGCCCTGGTCGGCCTGGTGATGACCGTCTGCATCAGCTGGTTCCCCTACAAATCGCTGGCCGAGAACGGCATCGACATGAGCGAGGTCTACGCCACCCAGGACGCGCTGGAGATCAGCGGGGTGGGCTTCGACACGACCCTGCACATCGGGATCTACCCCGAGAGCCTGGCCGTCATCCTCTGCGCCATCCTGTTCGCGACCCTGAGCGCGGGGCTCTACCCGGCCTACAAGGCCGGCCGCGTCCCCCCCGTCGAATCCATCAAGCTCGTCTAGGAGTACCGAATCATGAGCAACAACGAGCCTGTCATCGAGCTCAAGGGTGTCACCAAGCTCTACAAGCAGGGCAAGCTCGAGGTGATGGCCCTGCGCGGCCTCGACCTCGTCATCCAGCCCGGTGAATTCACCGCCATCTGCGGGCCCTCGGGCTCCGGCAAGAGCACCGCGCTCAACCTCATCGGCGCCTTGGACGACGCCACCTCGGGCACGGTCAAGCTGGAGGGCCAGGACCTCGGCAAGCTGAACCGCCGCGGCCGCAGCAACCTGCGACGGGACCGCATCGGCTTCGTCTTCCAGGCCTACAACCTCATGCCCGTGCTGACGGCCTACGAGAACGCCGAGTCGGTGCTCGCGCTGCAGGGCGCCTCGGCGAAGGAGCGCAAGGAGACCGTCATGGCCCTGCTGGCCGAGGTCGGTCTGGAGGGCATGGAGCACCGCCGCCCCGACGAGCTCAGCGGCGGTCAGCAGCAGCGCGTCGCCATCGCGCGAGCCATTGCGTCCCGCCCTGCGGTCGTACTGGCTGACGAGCCGACGGCGAACGTCGACTCGGAGACGGCGGAGAAGCTGCTCGACATCATGGAAGAGCTCAACCGCGAGCACGGCATCACCTTCGTCTTCAGCACCCACGATCCGCGGGTGATGAAGCGGGCGCGCCGCGTGGTCCAGCTCGTCGATGGGCGGGTCGCCGCTGACGACGTCAAGGAAGGAAGCGCCTGATGAGCCTTCGACTGATTCTGATGACCGCGCTGCTGATCGCCTTCGCTTCGCCGGCTGCGGCCGATGAGGCGGCGGACGAGGCCCTCGCCCGTGAGCTGCTGGACGGCTACGACGACATGTACCGGGGCGAGTCCAGCACCGCGACCATGATCATGAACGTCAAGACCGCCCGCTGGGAGCGCAGCCTGACCATGAAGGTGTGGAGCAAGGGCGAGGAGAAGTCCCTCATCCGCATCGAGTCGCCAGCCAAGGAGGCGGGCGTCACGACGCTGAAGGTCGACGACAACATCTGGAACTACCTGCCGAAGGTCGACCGCACGATGAAGGTGCCGGCCGGGATGATGGGCGGCTCGTGGATGGGCTCGCACTTCTCCAACGACGACCTGGTGAAGGAGTCGCGCATGGCTGACGACT
>JAJDAI010000200.1 GCA_029261955.1 Deltaproteobacteria bacterium
CATCATGCAGAGGCCGAGGCCCACGCCGCCGAGCTTCGCGCGGCTCCCGTCGAGCACGTACCACTCGCCGTCGTGCTTCTTGTCCTCCCGCATCTTCGAGCGATAGAACTGGATGCCGCGCTTGGACGACTCGAGCAGCTCCTCGTTCGGGGCCACGCGGTAGGCCTGCATCATCGAGTACACCGTGCCGGCGTGCCGGAGCATGTTGTAGCCGGTGCCGAGCTTGTCCTGCTGGGGCTGGTACTCGTAGGTGATCTGCCCGCGGTCGTTGGTCTCTCGGCCCAGGTAGTCGCCGGCGAGCACGATGCGCTCGGCCAGGATCTCGGCGTTGGGCACCGGCGCGTCGGTGTTGCCACGCCGCACGGGCAGCGCGGGGCCGCCACCGTGCTTGGCTTCGACCCAAGCGCGCGTGCGGAAGGCAGCGAACTCCGCCTCCTTTGTGTGCGAGCGCTTCCAGCCGCCGATCTCGCGGGCGAATCGGCGAGCTCGACCGTGGATCCCGGTCCGCTTGACCTTGCGCTCGATGGACCAGGAGGGCAGCGCGTAGAAGTCGTCCTCGTCGCTGTGGCGCAAGACCACGCCGTCCAGCCCCTCGTCCAGCGCCACGCCCTTGTAGTCGCCGTCGTAGCGGAAGGAGCGCTCCTCGCCGATCTCGTCGAGCTTGAAGCGGCTTCTGTCCTTCAACTCGGGCACCAGCAGGCGCGGGGGCAGGCTGTCCCACAGCGAGTCGATGGCCGGCTTCACGCCGCGGCCCACGTCGACGAGCGCGGGGCTGATCTCCGTCTTCGGCGTCGCGATGTAGAGGCTGAGGATCCAACGCCCATCGAGGTTCGCGAGGGCGGGGAAGCGCTCGACGAGGGCATCCTCGGTCCACTCGACCGGGGGCTCGACCACGAGCGCGGGCTGCCCCTCTTCGGCGGGATCCGGAGGGGGAGCGAGCGCATCGATCCGGCTGTCCCAGACGGCGCGCGCCGCACCGAGCACCGCGCTTGCGACGGGGTCCTCATCCGGGAAGAAGGAGTCTGCTGTGTAGCTGGGCAGGCCCTTGCGGGCGTCGATCGCTTTGAGCTCGGACTTGTACTGGTCGCGGACCAGCATCGGCCCGAGGACCAGCGGAATCAGGAGGCCCAGTGCGAAGGCACCAAAGGGGAATGTCTTGTTCACGGGCGCGGAGAATGACCCGGAGGACGAGCGGTGGCAAGTGCCCTGATGATCAGGCCGCGTCGCCCGAGGCGAAGTAGGTCTCGTAGAGCTTCCGGTACAGACCGTCCCCCCCCAGCAGCTCTGCGTGTGTGCCCATCTCGGCGAGGCGGCCGCGGTGCATCACGGCGACCCGATCCACCTCCTGGATGGTCGACAGCCGGTGCGCGACGACGAGCGTCGTCCGCCCCGCCATGGCCGTGCGGATCGCTTCCTGGATGACCTCTTCGCTGAAGGTGTCGACGTTGCTCGTCGCCTCGTCCAGCAGCAGCACCTGCGGGTCGTAGATCATCACCCGCGCGAAGGCGAGCAGCTGACGCTCCCCCGCCGACAGGTTGCGGCCCCGCTCGGCCAGCACACCATCGAGCCCGCCGATCCGGGCCACCAGCGGACGCGCGCCCACCTGGTCGAGGGCAGCCCAGAGCCGCTCGTCATCCACGTCCTTGCCCAGGGCCAGGTTGTTGCGCACGGTCCCCATGAAGAGGAAGACGTCCTGCAGCACCACCCCGACGGAGCGGCGCAGGGCCTCCAGGGACCAGCGGCCCAGGGGCACCCCATCCAACAGGACCTGCCCGCCCGACGGGTCGTAGATTCGATTGATCAGCCGCAAGGCCGTCGTCTTGCCCGCCCCCGTCACGCCGAGCAGCGCGACCTTCTCGCCGGGCCGGATCTCCATGTCGAGGCCGCGCAGCACCGGCTCGTCCTCCTTGTAGGCGAAGCGCACGTCCTGGAAGCTCAGCGCGCCGCGCACGGGGGCGTCGTACTCCCCGCCCTCGACGTGCTCCTGCTCGTCCAGCAGCTCGAACACCCGCTCCGCCGAAGCGAGGCCAGCCTGCAGCGTGGCGATCTTCTGGCTGAGGTCTCGGATCGGCTGGAAGAAGCGCGAGACGTAGTCCAGGAACGCGACGAGGGCGCCGAAGGTCAGCGCGCCCTCGACGATCGGCCCCGCCGCCCACCAGATCAGCAACGCAGTCACGAGGTGCCCCATCGCGTCGACGAACGCGAAGAGCATCGCGTCGAGCCGGATGCTGGTGAAGTTGGCAGCCATCAGCTCGCTGTTGTGCGCGCTGAACTCGCGGTAGGCCCGCTTCTCACGCGCGAACAACTGGATCACGCGGATCCCCGAGATCCGCTCCTGCAGGTAGGCGTTGAGGACCGACACGCGGCTGCGCAGCTCGCGGTAGGTCGCCCGCAGCCGCACCTGGAACCACTGCGACACACCGAACAGCAGCGGGAGCGCGGCGAAGGTGACGAGCGCCAGCTTCCAGTTCAGCAGCAGCAGGGCCACACAGATGCCGAGCAGCAGGAACACGTCCGCGAACAGCGTGAGCAGGCCGGCCGCGAACATCTCTCCGATGCCCTCGACGTCGTTGGTGCAGCGCGTCAGCAGCCGCCCCGCCGGGTTCCGCTGGAAGTAGCGGTCGTGCAGGCCGAGCAGGTGCCCGTGCACCGCGACACGCAGGTCGTGCACGATGGCCTGCCCGGCGAGGTGGCTGGCGAAGCCCTGCACGAACATCAACGAGTAGTTGATGAGCAGGGCGCCCAGCAGCAGCCCGGCGATGGGCGCGAGCCCGGCCACGTCCCCGCCGGCGATGGGGCCGTCGATCGCCTCCTTGATCAGGTAGGGCTGCACCAGGTTCAGCGCCGCCGTGAAGGGCAGCAGCAGCATGGACACGAGCAGCGGACGCCAGTGCGGCACCGCGAAGCGAGCGATGCGCCCCAGCAGCGACGCATCCAGCCCGCTGAAGTCCTTCTCGCCGGTGGGGCGGGAGCCGGGGGGCCTCATGCTGCGCCCTCCTCGGCCAGCTCGCGGTCGAGCTTCTGCCTCCGGTAGAGCCGCGCGTACCAGCCGTTGGCCGCGAGCAGCTCCTTGTGCGTGCCCGTCTCGGTGATCCGGCCCCCTTCCATCACCGCGATGCGGTCCACGCCCTCGAAGCCCAGCAGCCGGTGGGTGACGAAGATCGCCGTCGCATTCGCCGTCATGCCCCGCAGGTTGCGGATGATGGTCTGCTCCGTGGCCGCATCGACGGAGCTGAGGCAATCGTCGAAGACCCAGATCGCCGGCTCCAGAGCCGCCGCCCGCGCGATGGTCATCCGCTGCCGCTGCCCACCCGACAGGGTCACGCCGCGCTCCCCGACCGGAGTCTCGAAGCCCCGCGGAAAGCGAGCGATGTCCCCGGTCAGGCTGGCCAGCCCCGCTGCGCGCTGCACGGCCTCGGGGGCTGCCTCCTCCAGACCGAAGGCGACGTTCTCGGCCACCGTCATCGAGAAGAGGAAGGGCTCTTGCGGCACGAAGGCGACACGGCGCCGCAGCGTCGTCAGCGGCCAGTCGTTGAGGTCGCGCTCATCCACCAGGATCTGCCCGCGGGGCACCGCCGAGAGGTGGGGAAGCAGGGACACCAGCGTGGACTTCCCGGCCCCGCTCGGCCCCACGAGCAGGAGCTGCTGACCGGCCTCCAACTCGAGGTTGATGCCGTGCAGCACGGGCTCGTCGTCCGCGTAGGCGAAGGAGAGGTCCTCAATCCGGAGCGCTCCTCGCATGGGCGGCGGCTCGTCGACCTCGGGCTCGGTGACCTCCGGCTCCGTATCCAGGATCTCACCGAGGCGATCCATCGCGGCCCGCCCGCGCTGCCAGAGGCTGATCATCCAGCCGAGCGCGACGGTCGGCCACATGAGCATCGCCAGGTAGCCCAGGAAGGCGACCAGATCGCCCAGGGACATCGTCCCCTCGATGACGGCGCTGCCGCCGAAGTACAGGATCGTCAGCGTGCCGAGCCCGCCCATGCCGGCGAGGATCGGGAGCAGAACCGAGCGGAAGAGGACGAACTGGAGGTAGGCCTTCCGGTAGTCCTCCGAGGCCCGCGCGAAGACACCCTGCCGGTGGTGTTCCCGCCCGTAGGCCTGCACCACCCCGATCCCCGTGATCGACTCGTTGGCCAGGGCCGAGACCCGGCTCAGGTGGGTCTGCGCCTCGAAGGAGCGTCGGTAGATCTGCGGCCCCACACCCCGCGCCGTCGCGAAGATCAGGACCAGGGGCGCAACCGCCCAGCCCGTGAGCGACGCGTTCAGCAGCAGCATGGGCACGACCGCCGCCGCGTAGACGAGCGCGGTGTTGGCCAGGTTGAGCACGCCGGGGCCACCCAGCAGCCGCATCGCGGTGATGTCGTTGGTCGTCCTGGACACCAGGTCGCCGACCGAAAGCCGCCCGAAGAAGGCCGGCGACAGGGTCTGCATGTGCCGGTACACGTCGTTGCGCAGGGCGTATTCGACCCGCCGACCGCCATTGAAGATGAAGACGCGCGAGAGCGTGCGGAAGACCGCCAGCCCCGCCGCGAGCCCGACGATCCCGAGCGCCAGCAGCCCCACCGGGTTCGAGCTCGCGTCCGCGCCCGTGCCCTCCGCCGCCTCGAGCGCGTCGAAGATCAGCTTCGTGAGGTAGGGGATGCCCGCGGTGCAGACGTTGGTCACCAGCAGCGCGACGACGCCGATGACGTAGTTCCGGCGCTCGGTCCGCAGGTAGCGAAACAGGCGCTGTCGAGTGGTGTCCGATTCCGCCATGCGAGCCGGGTTCTATAGCACCCAGGATGGCGTTGCCCACCTCCTCGGACGGCTAGGATTGGCGCCCCATGGACCGTGCCGCACTGCCAGAACTGTTCGCCGCCCCCCTCGCCGAGCGGGTTCGCCCCGCCGAGCTCGCCGAGGTGCTGGGGCAGGACCACCTGCTCGGCCCCGACCGCCCCCTGCGCCGGCTGATCGAGTCCGATCGCCTGGTCTCGATGATCCTCTGGGGACCACCCGGATCGGGCAAGACCACCATCGCCCGCCTGCTCGCGCAGTCCACTGACGCCACCTTCGTGCCCTTCTCCGCCGTGCTTGGCGGTGTGAAGGAGGTCCGCGTCATCGTCGCCGAAGCCGAGGCCCGCCAGGCGAAGGAGCCCGACTCCCGCACCCTGCTCTTCGTCGACGAGATCCACCGCTTCAACCGAGCCCAGCAGGACGCCTTTCTCCCGCACGTGGAGTCCGGCCTGGTCACGCTGGTCGGCGCAACCACCGAGAACCCCTCCTTCCAGGTCAACGGCGCGCTGCTCAGCCGATGCGTCGTGCACGTGCTCCAGCCCCTCGGCGAGGAGCCCCTCATCGCGCTGCTCGAGCGCGTGCTGGCCGACCCCGAGCGCGGCGTCGGATCCCTGGGCCTCTCCATCGAGCCCGAAGCCCTGCGCCGCATGGTCCGCTCCACCGGCGGGGATGCACGACGCGCGCTCGGCATGCTCGAACGGGTGGCCCTGCACCACCGCCAGCGCGCGATCGACGGCCCGCCGCTGACGATCGAAGAGGTCAGCCAGGCCCTCGGCGCCGACTCGCTGCTCTACGACCGCAGCGGCGAGGAGCACTACAACTGCGTCTCCGCCCTGATCAAGTCGATGCGCGGCAGCGACCCCGACGCCGCCCTGTATTGGCTCGCCCGCATGGTCGAAGCCGGCGAAGACCCCCGCTTCGTCGCCCGCCGCCTCGTCATCTTCGCGAGCGAAGACGTCGGCCTCGCAGACCCGCGCGCCATCCAGGTCGCCATGGCCTGCAAGGACGCGGTGCTCTTCCTGGGCCTGCCCGAAGCGAAGTACGCCCTCGCCCAAGCGGCGCTCTATCTGGCCACCGCGCCCAAATCGAACTCGGCCAAGGGCTACTTCCAAGCGGCGGCCGCCGTGAAGCGCGACGGCGCACTGCCCGTACCCAAGCCGCTGCGCAACGCATCGACGCCTCTGATGAAGCAGCTCGGCTACGGCGAGGGCTACCAGTACCCACCCAACTTCGTGGGCAACTTCGTGGCAGAGCAGTACCTGCCGGAGGCCTTGGAGGGCACGCGCTTCTACGAGCCGTCGGATCAGGGCTACGAGAAGATGGTGCGCGAGCGGCTGGCGGTCTGGGGATCGCGCAAGGGCCGCGGCGACAAGCGCAAGAAGCGCTGAGCCCTACTCGGGGGCCGTCGCGCCCACATCCTCCTGGAGGATGTAGGACACCCGCACCACGGCGAGCTCGGCCGGCACATGCTCGATCGGGAAGTCGATCGAGTTGCGCGTGCGGTCGTAGGACCAGGCCTCCGGCCCGGGATCGGAGCCATCGACGGTGACCACCAGGCTGCTCTCCACCGGAATCCGGCGCAGCTGGAAGGCCCGCTTGAGCCCCGCCGCTTCGAGCCCGAGCTCCGTCAGGAAGGTGGACCAGTCGTTGTCGCAGATGGACAAGAAGTTCCCGCCCACCGCGTCCACGACCTCCATGTAGTTCGGCGCGGGGTCCGCGTCGTTGCCGTTGGCGTTGCAGCCGTCGTCCCCGCCGGTGATCGCCGTGAAGCTGATCATGTCGTCGTTGCCCCAGCCCTTGAGGCCCTGGAGCCAGGGGATGTACTCGGACGGACCGATGCCACCGCAGGCGAAGGGCCCGCCGTCGATGCCGTGGTCGTTCTCGTCGCTCAAGATGACGAGCGTGAGGATCGCGTCCTCCCGGTAGAAGCCCTCGTTGGGCTGCCCCGGCTGCAGCCGCTCGTTCAGCGCCGAGAAGCTCGCCTGAAGCGCCATCTCACAGTCGCCGCCGTTGGTGCCCACGTTCGCGATGTCGTTGAACACATCGACGATCCCCGAGGTGTCCGCGTCGATCCACGGACTCGGGCCACCGAAGGTTTCGAGGACTCCCCAATCGACCTCGGGGTTTGGAGGACTGAGCGGGCCGCCATCGCTGTTGAGCGCGGCCCGGGTGACCCCGATGTGGTAGTCGAGGTTGGTCGCGACGAAGTTGGAGATGAAGCCGTCGAAGTTGTCCGCCAGCTCCTCCTGCTCCTCCTCCATCGAGCACGAGTCGTCCACCACGAAGAGGATGTCGGACTCGGCAACCGTTCGCTGCTGGAACTCATCCGTCCATTCGGTCGGCCCGAGCGCGTCGGGCTGCTCGCTGAGCACGGGCTCCTCGTAGGTCACGCGGAGCTGCGTGTCCGAGCAGCCGACCAGTACCGCTGGCAAGATCAAGCTGAACAGGACGACGGTTCTCATGCGGACTCCGGACGGGTTCGAAACCGCGGCATCTTAGATCACGCAGTGGAACGGCATGCAGGGAACTGGCGCACCCCCCTCGGCGCCTGAAGGCGAGCCGTCCACCTCCGAGTCCGGCCGACGCGGCCGGATGCGGCTGCTGCGTTCCGCGGCGTCGATGAGCGTGATCACGATGGGCTCGCGCGTGCTCGGGCTCGTGCGCGAGCAGGTCCGGGCGCACTACCTCGGCACCTCGCTCGCGTCGGACGCCTTTGGGATCGCCTTCCAGATCCCGAACCTGCTCCGTCGCCTGGTCGCCGAGGGAGCCATGAGCGCCGGCTTCATCCCGGTGCTCAGCGACGAGCGGCAGGCCGGCGGCGACGCCCAGGCCTTCGACTTCGCGCGCCGCTTCCTGAACCTGTCGCTGCTCGCGCTGACCGTCATCTCAACCCTGGGCGTCCTCGGCGCAGGCGCGATCGTCGCCCTCTTCGGCCTGCTCTCGGGCAGCGAGATCTCGCCGGAAGCCCACGAACTCACCACGTCTCTGACCCGGTGGATGTTCCCCTACATCGCCCTGGTCTCCTGGGCCGCGGTGCTCCAGGGGATCCTCAACACCTACCGGGTGTTCTGGGTCAGCGCCTTCACCTCGGTGTTGCTGAACGTGGCGATCATCGCGGCTGCGGCCGGCTTCGCCGGTCAGGCCGAACAACCTGCCTACGTCTTCGCCGGGGGCGTGCTCGTCGGCGGGCTGCTCCAGCTCGGCTTCCAGGTCCCCTACGTCTTCAAGCTCGGCTTCCGCTGGCGCCCCGACTTCAACCCGGGCCCCGCGGTCAAGCGCGCGCTCTGGCTCCTGGTCCCCACCTTGTTCGGGGCCGGGGTCTACCAGATCAACGTGTTGGTCTCGCAGGCGGTCGCATGGGGACTGGGCGATGGCGCGGTCTCCTCGCTCCAGTACTCCTCCCGGCTGCTCGAGCTCACCCTCGGCGTCTTCGCGGTCGCCCTGTCGACGGTGGTCCTGCCCTCCCTCGCTGCCGACGCCGCGGCCGGCGCCCTCGACAAGGTTCGCGCCACCGTCCTCTACGCGGTCCGCCTGTCCTGCTTCGTTTGCTTCCCGGTCACCGCGGCGCTGATCCTGCTCAGCACCGAGACCGCCTCGCTCCTCTTCGAGCGCGGCGCCTACAGCTCGACCTCCTCGGCGATGACGGGCTACGCGCTCGTCTTCCACATGGTCGGCCTGACGCACATCGCGCTCGGGCGCGTCTTCGTGCCGGTCTTCTACGCCTTCAAGGACACGCGGACCCCCGT
Source organism: Deltaproteobacteria bacterium (assembly GCA_029261955.1). Lineage (GTDB taxonomy): Bacteria > Myxococcota_A > UBA796 > UBA9615 > UBA9615 > CALCXL01. Next base: position 8,523 of record JAJDAI010000200.1, read on the forward strand.
GGCGATCGCGTTCGTGGCGATGGCCGTGAACCTGAGCCTCTGCTTCGCACTGGCCCCCTACCTATCCCACGGAGGCATCGCGCTGGCCAACTCGGCCTCGGCCCTGGTCCAGACCATGCTCCTGGCGGCCCTGCTCCGTCGCCACACCGGCCCGATCCAGGACGACATCACCGTGCGATCCCTCGGCGCGTCCCTCGCCGGCACCGCCGCCGTCGTGGCCCTCATCCTCGCGGTCCGCAGCCCGCTCGGCCTCGACACCAGCGCGGGCTTCCGCCAGCTGCTCCTCCCCTACGGCGTCACCTTCGTCGCGGCGGTTGCCGCCTACCTCGCGGTCGCTCTGGTCCTCCGCCACCCGGAGCTCCACGAGGTCCTGAGCGTCGTCCGCCGCCGCCTGAAGCGCTGACCCCACGCCCCCGGCCGCACCGGCCGCGCCAGGCGATCGCCCACCCCAACCCGCGATCCCCCAAACCCGCGATCCCCCAACCCGCGATCGCCCGGCCCGCGATCGCCCGGCCCCCGGCCGCCTTGCCGGAGTCGCCACCCGTCCGGCGCCTAAGCCGATCGCCTGACGCTCGCCCGCGGCCCCGAGCCAAGCCCCCGGGAAAAGCCGATCGCCTGACGCTCGCCCGCGGCCCCGAGCCAAGCCCCCGGGAACACCCAAGCCGGACCGCCCCTCCGAGCCAGGCCTCCAGGGGCGCCCAAGCCTGACTGCCCCCGGCCTTGCTCCGGCCCCCAGGTCTTCCCCCGGCCCGCAGGCCTGTCCCCGCTCGACGGGCTGGCCCTGCCGGCCTCCCTCCGGCCACCAGGTGTCACCCTCCCGCCTCGAGCTCGGGCCCCGGGCAGGCCCGGGACCTCTCTGGGCACACCTGCTCACCGCCGAGGCCTCGCCCACCCGCACTGCCCTCGTCCACGGGCACTGCCCGTGTGCTCCTCCGCAGCCGCCCGCCGTGGCCCCCAGCCCCAGAACCGACAACGCCCCGGTGTCCGAAGACACCGAGGCGTGAAGCGAGTCGAGCCTGGCCGAAAGGCAGAACCCAGAAAGCCCCGGAGTCCGAAGACTCCGAGGCTTTCTGAAAATATGCCCAGCGATGACCTACTCTCCCACAGGGTTACCCCTGCAGTACCATCGGCGCTGGAGAGCTTAACTTCCGTGTTCGGAATGGGAACGGGTGTGGCCTCTCCGCCAATATCACCAGGCAAAGCTTGCTACAAAACGTAATGGATCTCGCGAGTACTGGAAATGCGAAAATGCGGACATGGATTGGATGAGTTCAAGCCTCACGGGCGATTAGTACCGGTTAGCTCCACACATTGCTGTGCTTCCACACCCGGCCTATCAACGTAGTCGTCTTCTACGGCCCTTTAGTCATTTCTGAAGGGAAAGTTAATCTCGAAGGAGGCTTCCCACTTAGATGCTTTCAGCGGTTATCCCGTCCGAACGTAGCTACCCAGCAATGCCCCGGGCGGGACAACTGGAACACCAGAGGTTCGTTCACCCCGGTCCTCTCGTACTAGGGGCAACTCTTCTCAACTTTCCTGCGCCCACGGAAGATAGGGACCGAACTGTCTCACGACGTTCTAAACCCAGCTCGCGTACCACTTTAAACGGCGAACAGCCGTACCCTTGGGACCTACTTCAGCCCCAG
>JAJDAI010000003.1 GCA_029261955.1 Deltaproteobacteria bacterium
GGCCTCTTCGCCGGCGGTGCAGCCCGCAAGAAACAACACGAGAAGGGGCAGAACTCGGTTCATCGCACGCAGAGTAGCCCGACGTGGGCCGAATCCACTGCGTCCGCCATACTGCGGCCCAGCCCAACCCGAGAGCAGCGATGACCCCCGCGACCCCCTCCCTGACCCGAGCGCTCCCCTGGCTCGGCTGCTTCCTCCTCGCAGGCTGCGGTTCGGCGGAGGGACTGCGCCTGACGCCCGCTGGCACGGGGCCCACGATCGTCGTCGACTGGGACGCGGATCCCCTGCCCGAGCTGCCGTTTCCCAACGACCTCGCGACGCGCGTCGACCCGGGCTCGCCCACGGGCCTGCGGCTCAACTTCTCGGCCGACGCCCCGACGGAGCTGGAGCGCACCGCACGGGAGAAGGTGAACGAGCTCAGCGGCTTCGGCCTCTACTCGCCGATCACGGTGCGCTTCGACGCGCCGCTCGACCTCGACCGCATCGCAGCCCGGCACGCCGACGACGGGGACACGGCGGACGACCTCGTCCTGGTCGTGGACGTCACGCTGGGCTCACCGACCTTCGGCCAGATCGCGCCCCTGGATGTCGGCGCCGGCCGCTTCCCGCTCGACCTCTTCGAGACCGACAACTACTTCCTGAACGACCCCCGCTCCGAGTCCCCGACGCTGCTCTTCGAGACGGTGGAGGAGGACCTCAACGGCAACGGCCTGCTCGATCCCGGCGAGGACACCGACGGCGACGGCACCCTCGACCACCCCAACGTCTACCCCGAGGGCGGCGACCCGCGCAGCGACCTGCTCACCTGGTACGAGCGGGAGACCGACACGCTGATCGTGCGCCCGGCCGTGCCCCTGCGCGAGGAGACCACCTACGCCGTGCTGCTGACCGAGGAGCTCGTCGGCACCGACGGCGCGCCCGTGCGCTCGCCCTGGGAGTGGGTCAACCACACGCGCCAGACCGACGCGCTCGAGCCCATCCTCGAGATGCTGCCCGGCTTCGGCCACGAGCTGGACGACCTCGCCTTCGCCTGGACCTTCACCACGGGCCGCGTGACGGGTGACCTCGTCGACGTGCGCCGCGGGCTGCACGGGGAGGGGCCCTTCGCGCGCCTCGCTACCGAGTACCCGGCGGGGCTCAGCGAGGCCGTGCAGGTCCGCGAGGTCGAGGGCGAGAACAACTACCGGCTGCCCGCCGCCCGCATCGTCGGCATCCTCGACGCAGGCGGCTTCTTCCCGGCCGAAGCCGCGGACCTGCTGACGGAGGGCTACGCCTTCGCCGACGCCTTCGTGGGCGCGAGCTTCACCACGCCCAACCTGCTGACCGACCGCGACGACGGCGGCCGGGACGACACGGACGAGTGGTGGCAGATCGACGCCATGACGGGCGAGATGAGCCACGCGCCCGCAGAGGTCGCGATGACCTGCCTGCTGCCGAAGGCGGACGCCGAGCACCAGCCGCCCTTCCCGGTCACGATCTACGGCCACGGCTACAAGAGCGACCGCTCCGAGCTGCTGCTCTTCGGCTGGACGATGAACCGCGTCGGCATCGCGACCTGCGCCTTCGAGCTCCCGGGGCACGGCGTCTACTTCAAGCCGGAGGACCGCGAGATCTTCGGCTCGCTGCTGGAGGCGGCGGGGCTCTATCCCTTCCTGCAGCACCTCGAGGACGGCCGGGCGAGGGACGTGAACAACGACGGCGAGCCCGATTCGGGCGCGGACCAGTGGATCGCCGACAGCTTCCACACCCGCGACATGGTGCGGCAGGCGGTGGTGGACACGGCCCAGGCGGTGCGGGCCCTGAAGGCCTGCGGCACGGCCAGCTCGGGCCTGGACATCGACGGGGACGGGCAGGACGAGGTCACCTGCGACTGGGACGCCGACGGGGTGGCCGACATCGGCGGACCGGGCGTGCCCATCCACCTCATGGGCGGCTCGCTCGGCGGGATCATCGCGGGCATCAGCGCGGCGGTGGAGCCGGACCTGGACGCGGTCGCGGCGGTCGTGCCGGGCGGCGGGCTGATGGACGTGGGCTGGCGCTCGGCGCTTCCGGGCGTGATCGAGGCGGTCGCGGGGCGCGTCATGTCGCCGATGGTCGTGGGGCTGCCCGGCGAGGCGGGCTTCCAGATCGTCCAGAACGTGAACTCGGGCACGAAGATGCGCCAGGTCCACGTCGCGACGCTGCCCGAGGCGCCGACCGGGGGCTCCTTCCGGGTCGAGAACCTCAGCAACGGCGAGGTCCGCGAGGTGCCGATCCCCGCCGACGGCCGCTTCCGAATCGGCATCCCCTCGGACGCCCTGGACCCCTACGAGAAGCGCGTCGCCACGGGCATGCCGGACCGCGGCCCCGAGCTCGGCCAGGTCTACGAGGTCACGAACAACGAGGGGCTGGGGGACCGCTGGCGCATCACGCTGACCGACGAGTCCGGCACCGAGACCGTGCTCGAGACCTTCGAGCAGGACGTGGTGCACGAGGGCGTGACCATGCGCGCCGGCTCGCCCCTCGTCGCCGCGAGCGACGGCCTGGGCCACGTGCGCGGCACCCCCCGCCTGCGCCGGGTCGTCAACGTCTTGTCCCTGGTGACGGAGCCCGGCGACCCCATCGCCTACGCGCCCCACTACTTCGACGAGCCCTTCGAGGAGCTCGGCGGCCGGCCGGCCAACATCCTGCTGGTGCCCATGCCCGGCGACCCGGTGGTGCCGACGGCCACGGGCATCGCCCTCGCGCGCGCCGCGGGCCTCTTCGACATGCACGCCATCGACCCGCGCTACGGCACGTCGGTGGACCGCTTCCTCATCGACCACGAGGTCGTGCACGGGGTCGAGGAGGACGGGCCCTACACCAACCCCGAGGGCGAGCCGGTGCTCTTCGACGCCGACGACCTGGACCAGGGGCTCGACGGCTTCGGCGCCCCCTCCGAAGCGCCGCTGCGCCTGGAGCGGGTCACGGAGTCGGGGACCTCGGGCCTGCGTCTGCCCATGACCAACCCGCGCGGCATGCATGGCTACGAGCTGCCGGACGCCGAGACCGAGTTCGACATGACGACCTTCTCGATCATGCAGGTGGTCGCCTACGCGCAGAGCCTGGGCCAGGAGATCAACGACGACCTGTGCCTCGAGGACATGTCCTGTGCGTCGTTCCGGACCGAGGACGACCTGCCGCCGGAGTAGGGCCCCGCGTCAGCCCAGCTCCAGGGCCATCCGCTCCGCGAGTTCCCCGAGGGCCTCCGCCGCGCCGCAGCGCAGGCGCAGATCGACGGCTCGGCTCACCTCGGTGGTGCCGGGGTTGATCTCCACCGTCGCGCCACCCTGCTGCCGGCAGAGCCAGACCGGGGCCGCGATGTAGGGGAAGAGGCTGCTGGTCCCCACCGAGATCACCAGCTCGAAGCCCCGCCCGAGCTCCTGCTCCAGCTTCGCCATCGGGCCGCGGGGCAGCATCTCGTCGAAGAGCACGACCTCGGGTCGCACGATCGCGCCGCAGTCGGGGCAGGTGGGCAGGGGAGGGAGGTGGGCGTAGTCGGTGACCACGTCCCGCCAAGAGCAGCCCGTGCACTTCAGGCGGTGCACGGTGCCGTGGATCTCGATGAGGTTCTGGCTGCCTGCGGCCCGGTGCAGCCCGTCGACATTCTGGGTGAGCGTCACGCAGCGGCTGAGCCGCCCCTCGAGCGCTGCCATCACGAAGTGCGCGACGTTGGGCCCCGCGTGGCGGCAGGCCTCCTCGATCTGTCGGATGTATTTCCAGGTGACGGCGGGCTTCCGGCGGAACACGGCGCCGGAGAGGGCCTCCTCGATGGAGAGCCCGTCTTCGGTTCCCTGATCCTCGTACAGCCCACCGACGCCGCGGTAGGTCGGCAGACCCGAGTCCGCGCTGAGCCCCGCCCCCGTGATGAACAGGGTGCTGGGGTCGTCCGCCAGCAGCGCGTGCAGCGCGTCGACGGACACGGCCTCAGCGACGCCGGATGAAGGCCAGCAGGGGCAGAAGCAGCAGGGCCGGCGCGCCGCGCTCGGCCGTCGAGCAGCCCGAGTCGCAGCCGGAGCCGCGGGCGGAGCTGCCACCGTCGTCGTCGTCGTCGTCGGACGCCGCGTCGTCGTCGTCGCCGGTCGCGGCGGAGGGCTCCGGGATGCCCGCCTCGTCGCACCAGACGCGCGTGCCGTCCTCACAGGCTGCGCGCATGGCCTCGTCGATCCAGTCCAGGTAGGCGTCCACGCGGGTGTCGACGCCGCCGACGTCGCAGTCCTCGGTCGTGTTGAAGGCGTGCGAGGTGACCCCGATGACGCGCAGGCCGTCGTCGCCGGCCTCGCCGATCTCCGCGAAGGTCGGACCGCCGGAGTCGCCGTGGCACTTGCGGCCGGTCTCCAGGCCAGCACCGATCTGCAGCTCGTGCGAGCCCACCAGGTTCACGAAGGTGTGGGACCAGTAGCGGACCGCGACCTCAGCGTCTTCCGGCAGCGGGGCGAAGGGACCGCCTTCGCTGGGCAGGGTCTGGCCGTAGCCGACGATGTCGACCTCGAGGTCCTCGACGATCGCCTCGGCCTCGTCCGCCGTCGGCAGGTAGGTGAAGGGCACGTCGGTGACCGCCTCGTCCAGGAACATCAGGGCGATGTCGTCCACCTGGCCGAGCTCGTTGTCCGAGATCCCCTGCATGTTGCCCATGTCCCAGTTGGGGTGCTGCACCCAGGCGGCGGCCTCGACGGCCGCGTCGGGCACCTGCGCGCCTTCCGGGGTCAGCATGGAGCTGTGGTCGGCCGCGAAGGAGACCCAGAAGCGCACCCCGGTGGCCGGCAGGAAGCCGCTGATGGTCTCTTCCATGCAGTGTCCGGCGGTCAACACCGTGTCGGGCGCGATGAGCGTGCCGGTGCACATGGGCTGGGTCACGTTTCCCAGGAGGTCGGACTCGGCGTACTGGATCACCTGCACGGTCGAGGGGAAGTCATCGGAGGAGACGGCCTCCCCGTTGATGATCCCGTACTGGCCGGTCTCAGCGATGGCGAAGGTGGGCACGAGCAACGCAAGAAGGGCGACACGCAGCACAGGCAACTCCAGTCCGGTCCTCCCCGACCGGCGCGCAGGCTGCGATCCATTGCCTGACCGGTCAAGGGTGATCGCGTGTGTTGACGGGGCTTTGACAGCGGCTTGACCGCGTCGACGCACTGCGCCCGTGCTAGTCCAGCCTCCATGCGCTTCCTGCTCCTGCTCCTCCTCGCCGCCTGCTCCACGCCCGCCGATGCGCCCATCGAGGCGCCCGCCGTGGACGCGACGATCTGGCACAACGCCACCGTCATCACCCTCGATCCCGAGCAGCCGCGTGCGACCGCGCTGCGCAGCTCGGGCGGGCTGATCACCGAGGTCTGGACCGAGCTCCCCGCCGACGCGACCGGCGTCCGGGTCGATCTGGGCGGCGCGACGGTCCTCCCCGGCCTGGTGGACGCGCACCTGCACCTGCGGGGAATCGGTGCGGCCGCGCGCAAGCTCGACCTGCGGGGCACCGAGTCCGCGGACTCCGTCGCCGCCCTCGTCGCGGCTGCCGTGCCCAACACGCCCGCCGGCGCCTGGATCAAGGGGCGCGGCTGGGACCAGAACCGCTGGGAGACCCAGGTCTTCCCCGGGCACGCCACCCTCGACGCCGTCGCGCCGGAGCACCCGGTCTGGCTGACCCGCGTGGACGGACACGCCGTCTGGCTGAACGCGAAGGCCCTGGAGCTCGCTGGCATCGATGAGACCACGCCCGATCCTGAGGGTGGACGCATCCTGCGCGGCGCCAACAGCACCCCCACCGGCGTGCTCGTCGACAACGCCATCGACCTCGCTCACGGCGCCTTGCCCGAGCCCACCGCGGCCGAGATCCGCACCGACCTGGAGCGCGGCATCGCCCTCTGCCAGGCCGCGGGCCTAACCGGCGTACACGACATGGGCGTGAGCCCGGCGACGCTGGAGCAGCTGAAGGCGCTGGACGCCGAGGGGGCCCTGAACCTCCGGGTGCACGCCTACCTCGGTGGCCGCACGGCGTTCGACGCGCTCGGTGCCGCGGCCCTGGATGACGAGGGCCTGCTCCGGGTCATCGGCGTGAAGCTCTTCGCCGACGGCGCGCTCGGCTCCCGTGGCGCCGCCCTGCTGGCCCCCTACTCGGACGAGCCGGGCACCTCGGGCCTGCTGTTGACCGAGCCCGCGCAGCTCGCGGCGGACGTGAAGGCCATCCACGACGCCGGCTTCCAGGTCGCCATCCACGCCATCGGGGACCGCGGGAACCGGGCGGCGCTCGACGCGATCGTCGCCGCCCAGGGATCCGATGACAGCCGTCGCCACCGCGTGGAGCACGCCCAGGTGCTGTCCCCCGACGATCTGCCCCGCTTCGCCGCGCACGGCATCGTGGCCAGCATGCAGCCCACCCACGCCACCTCGGACATGCCCTGGGCGCCCGACCGCCTCGGCGACGAGCGCATCGGCGGGGCCTACGCCTGGCAGTGGCTGGCGCGCGGCGGCGCCCACCTGGCCTTCGGATCGGACGCCCCGGTGGAGGAGTACGCGCCCCTGTTCGGGCTCTACGCGGCGGCGACCCGCCAGGCGACGGACGGCACGCCCGAGGGCGGCTGGGCGCCCGAGCAGCGGATGTCGGTCGAGGAGGCCATCGCGGGCTTCTCGGCTGGAGCCGCCTTCGCCGGGCACGAGGAGGCGGGTGTGTTGAAGGCCGGCAGCCCCGCTCACCTGACGATCGTCGACCGGGACCCCACGGCCGTCCCGTCCCCCGACCTCCTCCAGCTGAAGACCCTGCGGACCGTCGTCGCGGGCGAGGCGGTCTACACCGCCCCCTGAAGCGCCCGCCTCGCGCAGACGGGGGCGCTATCCTCGCGGGCATGCGCACGCTCACTTCGATCCAGGGCAACTCCCAACGACTCGACGGCGGGGCCATGTTCGGCAACGCGCCGCGCGCACTGTGGAGCCGCTGGATCGAGCCGGACGAGCGCAACCGCATCCCGCTCGCCTGCCGGACCCTGCTCGTGCAGGACGGGGAGCGGAACATCCTCTTCGAGGCGGGCGTGGGGGCCTTCTTCGAGCCGAAGCTCAAGGACCGCTTCGGCATCGTGGAGGAGGAGCACGTGCTGCTCGCCGGGCTCGCCGAGGTCGGGTTGCAGCACACGGACATCGACGTCGTCGTGCTCTCGCACCTGCACTTCGACCACGCCGGCGGCCTGCTGAGCGCCTTCCAGCCCGGGGTGGCGCCCGAGCTGCTCTTTCCCCGTGCCACCTACCTCGTCGGAGCGGCGGCGTGGAAGCGCGCGCAGCACCCCCACTTCCGCGACCGGGCGAGCTTCATCCCGCTGCTCAACGGCTTGCTGGAGGTGAGCGGGCGCCTGGAGATCGTCTCGCTGGACACCTCGCCGACCCTGGGCGACGGCTACACCTTCCACCTCAGCTCGGGCCACACCCCGGGCCTGCTGCTGACCGAGATCGACATGCCGGGCGGCCCCGTCGTCTTCGCGGGCGACCTCATCCCCGGCACGCCCTGGGTCCACCTGCCGATCACGATGGGCTACGACCGCTACCCCGAGCTGCTGATCGACGAGAAGCAGGAGCTGTTGGGCGATCTCGAGCACCGCGGGGGCCGGCTCTTCTACACCCACGACTCGAAGGTGGCGCTGTCCGGCGTGGCGCGGGACGAGCGCGGGCGCTACTCGGCCGTCGATCCGCAGGCACGGCTCGATCGCGTGGCCTACTGAGCAGGCTAGAGTCGCCGTCCATGAGCTCCATCGAAGACCAGCTGCGAGGCACCGACCGCCGCACCGAGGACCGCCGCCACGGGGATCGCCGCGAGCGGCGTGAGCTCGGACCGCCGCTCATCGAGTTCCGGGACATCTGGAAGGCCTTCGGCCCCGTCAGCATCTACGAGGGTCTGAACCTCACGGTGCACCAGGGCGAGACGCTGACGATCGTGGGCGGCTCGGGCACCGGCAAGAGCGTGCTGCTCAAGTGCCTGCTCTCGCTGATCACCCCCGATCGCGGCCACATCACGGCCTTCGGCGAGGACGTCACGGGGCGCTCCGAGCGGGACATGCTCGAGATTCGCCGGCGCATCAGCATGCTCTTCCAGGGCGGCGCGCTCTTCGACAGCATCGACGTCTTCGAGAACATCGCCTACCCCCTGCGCCAGCACAAATGGGGCACGGAGGAGGAGATCACCGACCGCGTGCACGAGTGCCTGCGGCTGGTGAACATGCCCGGCGTCGAGCGCAAGTGGCCGTCGGAGCTGAGCGGCGGCATGAAGAAGCGCGTCGGCCTGGCCCGCGCCATCGCCATGGAGCCCGAGGTGCTGCTCTACGACGAGCCGACGACCGGCCTGGATCCGACGAACGTCAAGAACATCGACAACCTCATCCTGGATCTGCAGGAGCGCCTGAAGGTCACCTCCATCGTCGTCACCCACGACATGGGCAGCGCCTTCCGCGTCAGCGACCGCATCGCCATGCTCTGGCACAAGCGCATCGACTGGGTCGGCTTCAAAGAGGACATCTGGGAGGCGGAGAACCCCATCGTGCGGGACTTCGTCGAGGGGAACATCGCCGAGGAGGGGTGAGCGGGGCTCCGCCGAGGCGAAGGACCGCATTGACAGCCGCCGCGACCGGGCCTAGACCCCCGGGATGCCGAGCTTCCAGCCCCTCGAAAAGCAGCTCACTGATCGCGTGCGCGCCGCCGTCGCGACCCTGAGCCCCGATGCCCCCCTCGACCGCGTCAACGTGGAGCGCAGCAAGGCGGGGCGCGGCAGCGACTTCCAGTGCGCCGCGGCCATGCAGCTGACGAAGGTCCTCAAGCGGAACCCGCGTCAGATCGCGCAGGAGATCGTCGACGCCCTGGAGCTGGACGGCCTCGCGGTGCCCGACATCGCCGGCCCGGGCTTCATCGGCTTCACGGCTTCGGCCGAGACGCTGCGCGCGCAGTACGCGGCCCAGCTGAGCGACGACCGGCTCGGCGCACCGCAGTCTGACGGCTCGACCGTCGTCATCGACTTCAGCTCGCCGAACGTCGCCAAGCGCATGCACATCGGCCACATCCGCTCGACGATCATCGGCGACGCGCTGCGCCGCTTCGGCCTGTTCCTGGGCCACGCCGTCATCGGGGACAACCACATCGGCGACTGGGGCACGCAGTTCGGCCAGCTGATCTACGGCTGGAACACCTGGCGGGACGAGGCCGCCTTCGAGGCCGATCCCGTCGGCGAGCTCGAGCGCATCTACGTCAAGTTCCACGCCGAGGCCGACGAGGCCCTGCACGACGCCTCGCGCGCCGAGCTGGCGAAGCTCCAGGCCGGGGACCCGGAGAACCTGGCGCTCTGGCAGATGATGATCGACAGCAGCCGCCACGCCTTCGACCAGGTCTACGACCGGCTCGACGTGCGCTTCGATCACACCTTCGGCGAGAGCCACTACAACGCGATGCTCCAGCCGCTCATCACCGAGCTGCTCGACTCCGGCATCGCGGTCGAGGACGAGGGCGCCGCGGTCGTGTTCTTCAAGGACGACGAGGGCGAGGACACGATGACGCCCTTCCTCGTGCGCAAGAAGGACGGCGCCGCGCTCTACGCGACCACGGACGTCGCCACGATCCTCTACCGCCAGGCGCACTGGACCCCGAGCCGCCTCATCTACGTCACCGACATGCGCCAGCAGCTGCACTTCCAGCAGCTCTTCGCGACCGTGCAGCTCATGGGCATCGACGACATCGCGTTGGACCACGTCTGGTTCGGGATGATGAGCCTGCCGGAGGGCAGCTTCAGCACCCGCAAGGGCAACGTCATCCGCCTGGACGAGCTGCTCGACGAGGCCGAGGCCCGCGCCCGCGCCGTGCTGGTGGACCGGGTTCGCGACGACTTCAGCGAAGCCGAGATGGACGAGCTGGCGTCGATCATCGGCATCGGCGCGGTCAAGTACGCCGACCTGAGCAACAACCCGCAGTCCAACGTGGTGTTCAGCTTCGACAAGATGCTGTCCTTCGAAGGCAACACGGCGCCCTACCTGCAGTACACCTCGGCCCGCACGCACTCGCTGGTGCGGCGCGCGGCGGAGAAGGGTCTGGAGGCCGACGGCACCACGATTCGCATCGACGACGAAGCCGAGCGCGCGCTGCTGCTCCACCTCTTCGACTTCGGTCGCTCGGTGCAGGTCGCCTGGGAGCAGGGCAAGCCGAACCTGATGGCGACCTTCCTGTACGAGCTGGCCACGAAGTACCACCGCTGGTGGGCCGCCTGCCCGGTGCTGAAGGACGGCGTCGAGCCCGAGCTGACGGCGTCGCGCCTGAACCTCAACGCGCTGGCGCAGCGGGTGCTGGTGCAGGGCTTGGGGCTGCTGGGGATCCGCTCGCCCGAGCGCATGTAGCGAGCGGCGCGGAGCCCGATCGGGCACGGAGGTGCCGTCGCGGCGCGGCGGGGCGATCTGCTAAGACGCAGGACGTCTGGGAGTGCCCATGATCCGCTTCGTGCCCTTCGCCTCGATCCTGTTCCTCCTCTCCGGCTGCATGGCCGCGGGCACGCTCCAGCTCGGAGGCGGTGGGGTCGATGACGACGACGTCGCGTCCGACGACGACGACGTGACG
>JAJDAI010000021.1 GCA_029261955.1 Deltaproteobacteria bacterium
AGCAGGCGCGCGAAGCCCGCGCGGGGCTCCACCGACCTCAGGCTCATGCCCAGGTTCTTCTTGGCACCCACCGTCTCGATCCACAGGACGTCAGCGACGAGGCGCGCGTTCAACAAGCCATCGTTGCGGTCGGGCATGTCGATGTGGGCCCGGAGCTCGACGGTGTCGCCCACGTGCAGCTTCGTGTCGGTCGTCTGGACCCGCAGCCCGGCTGGGCTCACCTCGACGATGGCGACCGACTCGACCGTGGGTCCGGCGAAGATGGCGGCGCCGTAGTAGCAGGTGAAGGGGTCCGCATCCTCGTGCTCTTCGCCCGGGAGTGCGGCGAGCACGGGGGGAGCTGCGGGGGGCTTGGGCCGGGGCTTCGCCGCGGGTGGCGCTGCGGCTTTCGGCTGCTGTGCCTGCTTCGCGGCGAGGTAGTCGACGGTCACCTCCTGGCCGGCGCGTTCCCGCCACGCCTCTCGGCGCTCGGCCTTCGCCCGTCCCTCGGCCGTGGGCCCGTCCGCAGCTGGCCTGGGGGCGACGGGCGGGGTGGGCTGCGTGCCGCTCGCTGCGACCGCACCCGGTTGGGACCGCTCGATGATGCCGCCCGGACGGGGCCGAGGTGCCGAAAGCGCGGACCCGGCCTGCGGCAGGGCGACTACCGGCCTCGAGCGCGGCACGGTGATGTCCGGCCTGGACCGGGCCGCGGGTCGGCTGCTGACGGCGGCGCGCGCGTGCTCACCGGTGAGGATGGTCGTGCGCGCACGCGGCACCCGGGTCGCCGGGTGGCTGCCGGTGGTGCGCCGAAACTCGCCGCTGAGCTGGGTCGCTCGAGGCCGAGGCGCGCGCTCGGCGGGCCGGCTCACGTGCTCGACGCGGCCGGGTCGGCTCGGCGGGCGGAGCGCAGGCTCGTCCGGGCTCGCCTGGGGCCTGGCGGGTGCGGCTGGCGTTGGCGCCGCCGGCTGCGGCACGGGCAGGGGCTCGGGGATGTCGCCGGACAGCGCTGCCACGAGCGTCTCCCGAAGCCGCTCGAGCGAGAAGGGCTTGTGCACGAAGAAGTGCACCTTCCGGCGCTTCAAGGGGCGTTCGATGGCCTCCGCGTCCCGGTACACCCCGCTCGCGGCGACCACGGGCACGTCCTGGAAGCCCTCCACCGAGCGGCGGGCGGTGTCGAGGAAGGCGAGCCCGTCGAGGCCGGGCATGTGGAGGTCGAGCAGCACCGCCGCAGGCAGGCCCTCGGCGAGCTTGTCCAGCCCATCCCGACCGTTGACCGCGGACCGCGTTCGGTAGCCGAGCACCCGCAGCATCGAAAGGGCCACCTGCCGAGCATCCACGTCGTCCTCGACGACCAGGATCTCGAGGGCGTCTTCGGGGACCGGCTCCGGCTGCCACTCGCCGCTGGAGGCCACCAACTGGTGAACGTCACTCACGTTTTGCCATTGCAGCACGCGAGGACCGCCAAGCCAACGGCTCCCAGGGATCCCACCCCGACTGCTATTCTCACGCATGCGCCGGCGTCCCGAAGACCCGGCCAGGTTCGGGGAGAGCCGCCATACCCGACAATCTGCTCCCAGTGCTCGTGGGAACCGGCTCGATGTTGGTCGGAATCGGTCTGGGTGTTCTCATCCAGCGTCTGCGCCGCCCGGCTTCGGCTGCCGCGCTTCCGCCCGTGCTGCGCGAACTCGCCGAGCCCGTGATGGCCGCGGACGCGGAGGGTCGCTTGGTGGGCTGGAACGCGGCTGCCGTTGGCCTTCTTGGGTCGATTCTGGAGCGAAAGGACCGGCTGGTCGGGCGCGACGACCTCATCCAGCGGGGGGTGCTGCTCGAGCAGGTCGAGCAGGCTCGCATGGCGGTGTCCGCCGGCCAGGGCTGGTCGGGCGAGGTCCGCTTCCGGGCGGGGGATCGCCTCGCGCTGCTGGAGGTCACGGCCGTGCCGCGCGAGGGCGGGGGAGCCCTGGTCATGGCGCGAGACGTCTCCGAGGAGCGCGACCAGAGCAAGCGCCTTCGCTGGGACATCGACCGGCAGGCCACGGCCCTCAAGGGCCTCGAGCGCCAGCTGGAGGAGCGCACGACGGAGCTCGCGCGCCTCAGCGAGCAGTACTTCCAGCTCTTCGACACGGCGCCCGCCTTCTACCTCCACCTCGACGACGGCCTGTCCATCGTGCTCATCAACACGCCGGGCGCCGAGTCGCTGGGCTACGAGCCGAACGAGCTGGTGGGCCGGCCGGTCTTCGACCTGTTCGATCCCGACGACGTCGATCGCGCCCGGGACCACCTCGCCGATCCCGTCAAGCTCGAGCCGCACAGCTCCGAGGAGTTCCGGCTCGTCAGCAAGACCAAGCAGAGCATCCCGGTGCTGCTCTCCGGCACGCAAGTGCTCGATCCGACGGGCCGGGAGGCCCCGGGCGTCCGCCTGATGCTGGTCGACATCGCCACCATCAAGGAGCACCAGACCCTGCTCCGCCGCATCTCCGCCGAGCTGGAGGAGCGCAACCTCGTGCTGGAGCTCAAGAACGAGGAGATCGCCCGCGCGGACCGCCTCAAGAGCGAGTTCCTGAACAACGTCAGCCACGAGCTGCGCACGCCGCTGCACGCTTGCATCGGCTACGCCGAGCTCATCCACTCCGGTGGCTACGGGCCCACGACCGACCTCCAGCGTCACGGCGCGGCGGGCATCCTCAAGCGCGGCGAGGACCTGCTCGTCCTCATCAACAACCTCCTGGACCTCAGCCGCATCGAGGCGGGCCGCATGGAGGTGTTGATCAACCCCTACGACCCGGTGAAGGCGGCCCAGAAGCCGATCGAGACCACGCGGATGATCGTGCGCAAGAAGCGCGGGCTGTCGGTGGAGCTGGTGGCGGACGGCCCGCCCGACATCGTCGTGGGCGACGAGGACATGTACACCCGCATCCTCATGAACCTGCTCGGCAACGCGAGCCGCTTCACGGACAAGGGGACCATCACGGTCACGATCCGGAAGGCGGGACCGAGCTTCGTGACGGCGGTCTCCGACTCCGGGATCGGCATCGAGGCGGAGGCCCTGCGCTTCATCTTCGACGAGTTCCGGCAGGCGGATGGCTCGACGACCCGGCACTACGGTGGATCGGGCCTGGGTCTGG
>JAJDAI010000201.1 GCA_029261955.1 Deltaproteobacteria bacterium
ACCCCGAGCGCGGACGCGCTGCAGGTCAACGCCGTCCAGGTGCTGGCCCGCATCGGGGACATCGGCACGTGGTTCGCGGTGCCGGCCTTCCAGCGCGACTCGATCGCGGCGAGCGGACGCGCGACCGCGGCACGGATGCCACCCCCGATCGCCTGCGCGGTGCTCGCGGACGTCGATCTGGATGCCATGGGCAGCATCATCACCGACAGCTACTCCTCTACGGACGGGCCCTACGACGCCAGCACGGCCGGGAGCGAGGGCAGCCTCTGCGCCAACGGGCGGCTCGACGTGGGCGGCAACGCCGAGGTCAACGGCGACGTCGTCGTCGGCCGCGGCGGTGAGATCGTCACCCACGGCAGCTCCGTCGACATCACCGGGAACCGGGTCTACGCCGGCTCCAAGTTCCTTCTGCCCGTCATCGACTCGAGCGATGCCGAGGCCCACAACGACAACCACACCGTCGGACTCACCTCCTCGGGACGCGACCCCTGGAAGTCCGGCGGCATCCGGCTGACCAGCGATGAGCAGCTCACGCTCGGCGGGGGCGTCTACCTGTTCGAGAGCCTGCGGATCGCCGGCAGCGCCTCGCTGGTCCTGACCGGACCGGCCGAGATCTGGGTGACCGGCGCCGTCCAGGTCGCCGGTTCGGGCATCGTCAACGCGAGCGCTGACCCGCACGACTTCACCCTCTACGCCACCGGCGACCGCGTGTCGCTGGGCGGCACGAGCGACTTCTACGGCTCCTTGATCGCCCCCGAGGCCGACGTCGACCTGGTGGGCACCCACGACTTCTACGGCATCGCGATCGGGTTGACCGTCGACATCCAGGGCGACGTCGTCCTGCACGCCGACATCTCGCTGATGGACCCCTACGTACAGATCGGGCGATGGATCGCGCTCGTGGAATAGGGAGGACCGCATGACCGGCACGCTGCCCCTGCTCGCCGCCCTCACCGGGGTCGCCGCGCTGTGGGACCTGCAGACGAAGCGCATCCCCAATGCGCTCGTGCTCATCGGTCTGGTGGCCGGGCTGCTGGCGGCGCTGAACACCGCCGGCCTGGTCGGTCTGGGGCATGCCCTGCTCGGCGCGGCGGTCGGCCTCGGCGTGCTGTTCATCCCCTGGACCCAGGGCTGGGTCGGCGGCGGCGACGCCAAGCTGCTCGCCGCCTGCGGCGCATTCCTGGGCTGGAGGGGCGTGCTCGTGCTGCTCCTCGCCGCCACCGCGCTGCACGGCCTGGCGACCCTCGGCGTCGTCTTCGCCGCGAGGCTCCGCTCTGAACCTGCGGAAGGCGCGCCCTTCGCCCCCGCGCTCGCAATCGCCCTCATCGCGCTGGCCGTCGGCCAGCCTGCCCTGATCACGACCATCTAGGGAGGAGACCATGCAAACGCAGAGCGCTCTCGAACAAGCGAAACGCAAGGGACGCTCCCGCTCGATCCTCTTTCTGGTGGCGGCGCTCGCCTTCGCCGGCCTGGTCGCGTTCGTCGTCTTCGGCGTGGTCGACCGGTTCAGGCAGCAGCTCGACGCCGCCAACCAACCGGAGCCCACCGAATCGGTGGTGGTTGCGGTCGAAGAGATTGGGATCGGCGTCGAGATCCAGCCCGAACACCTCGACCTCGCGGAGGTCGCACCGGAGCTGTTGCCCGAGGAAGGCACCTTCGACACCGTCGAAAGCATCGTCGGGCGAACCGCGCGCGAGCGGGTGCTGCCGGGTGAGTTCCTCCGGGAGGACCGCCTGGCCAGCGCGGCCGCCGGCATCGGCCTGAACGTGCTGGTCACCCCGGGCATGCGGGCGATGACCATCCAGACCGACAGCCAGTCGGGCGTCGGCGGCTTCCTGCGGCCCGGCTACAAGGTCGACGCGGTCGTCACCATCCGCCCGGATGAGAACAACCTGAAGGCCAAGTGGGTGACTGAGACGATCCTGCAAGACGTCAAGGTCCTCGCGGTCGGCGATCAGCTGCCGGGCCTCGAGTCCGAAGACGCGGGGAACCGGCGCAGGCAGAGCCAGGCGCGGCGGCACAACTTCGTCACGCTCGAAGTCGACGTCGATCAGGCCGAGCGGCTCGCGCTGGCGAGCGCCCGCGGGGAGCTGCACCTGGCGCTGCGCAGCGACATCGACCTGGAGACCTTCGCCGACCGCGGCCCGCTCATCACCAACGAGATGGTGGGGCTGAAGCAGAAGAGGCGCGCGAAGGTCCGGAAAGCCAAGGTCGAGACGGCCGAGGTGATCACGGGCGAGAAGACCGTGATCGAGAAGTTCGACAAGACAGGCAAGAAGGTGTCCGAGACCCGGCGAAGCCGGTAGCGCACAGGAGGTGTCATGAGGTCCGCGCACGTGTCCCGAAGCCTGCTGGCGGCCGGGTTGTTGGCCGCAGGAATCCTTGCCGGTCCCCCGCCCGCCCATGCGGCCGAGACCGAGGCCCTGGCCCAACCTGGGAGCGAGGCGTCAACCCAGCCCCTGGTGTTGCTGCCGGCCGAACTCGAGATCGAGGTCGAACTCGGCCACTCCCACATCTTCCTGGGCACGCGCGCCATCAACCGCGTGCTGGTGTCCGACGACGACGTCGCCCAGGTCAAGCTGCTGGAGGAGGGCCAGTTCCAGGTCCGCGGGACGGCGCTGGGCAGCACCGACATCTGGGTGTGGTTCCGCGACGCGCCCGGCACCCCGGTCCGGTACTCCGTGTACGTCACCCGCGACGTCCGCGAGCTGGAGCGCGCTGTCGCAGCGATCGTCGGCCCCGAGGCCATGGCCCCGCGGGTCTACTCCGCCGCGGACCGACTGGTGCTCGACGGAACGGTCGACGACCTGGTGACGCTGGAACGCGTCGCCGACATGGCGCGCGTCTACGACGCCGACTTCGTCAACCTGCTGGCCGTCCGGGGCGACCACCAGGTGCAGCTCGAGGTCGTCTTCGCCGAGGTCAGCCGCTCGCGCCTGCGGGAGCTGGGCGTCAACCTCTGGTGGGACAGCGGCTCGATCATCCCCGGGGCCAACCTCGGACTCTCCGGGGTCGGACCGCCAGGCGTGTCGGAGGCCTTCACGCTCCTGGGCACGCTGGCCACCGGCTTCGATCTGTCCGCCTCGCTGGAGGTGCTCGAACAGCACAACCTCTCCAAGGTGCTGGCCCGGCCCACGCTGGTGGCCATGTCCGGTCAGCAGGCCGAGTTCCTCGCCGGCGGCGAGGTCCCGATCCCCGTCGCCCAGTTCGGCGACCGGATCTCCATCGAGTTCCGGGAGTACGGCGTCAAGATGACCTTCGTGCCGACGGTGCTCGCGGGCGACGTGATCGACACCCGGGTGTACGTCGAGGTCAGCGACCTCGCCACGGCCAACACCCTCCGGGTCACCGACGTCACGATCCCGGCCCTCATCTCCCGCAAGTCCTCGTCGCACCTGCGACTGCAGAGCGGCATGACCTTCGCGATGGCCGGCATGCTCGACGAGCGCATCACGTCGACCATCTCCAAGGTGCCGCTGCTGGGCGACATCCCCCTCATCGGGGCGCTGTTCCGACGCGTCGAGCACCGCCGCATCGAGACGGAGCTGGTCATCTTCGTGACGCCGCGCCTGGTTCGGCCGCTCACCGCCGACGAGGTGCCGCCGGTGCCCGGGCACGCGACCGACAACGACCCCGGGGACTTCGAGCTGTTCCTGCTCGGCCTGGACCACCAGCCCCGCAAAGCCGAACCCAAGGAAGAGCCCGCCGGTCCGGTGGGCATGGAGCGCTGAGGTGGAAGCACGTGACCCCCGATTCGAGCTGAGCGGCGACGAGTCCTTCCTGGACGAGGCGGAGCTCATCGAGTTGCCGGTGTCCGCGATCGACGCGGAGCCGGCCTCGATGGGCACGCTGGTCGCGCTCATGGGCAGCAAGGGCGGCTGCGGCGTCACGCTGCTGACGGTGAACCTCGCCGCCGAGCTGGCGGCCGGGAACCGGGTCTGCGTCGTCGACCTCGCC
>JAJDAI010000202.1 GCA_029261955.1 Deltaproteobacteria bacterium
CGACCTGGACCTCGCGGTGGCGCGCAACGGGAACAACGCGGTCTACGAGAACGACGGCGACGAGCTGCTGGTCACGGCGGCCTGGCTCTCGGCGGACAGCAGCAACACGCGCGGGATCGCCTGGGGCGACCTGGACGAGGACGGCTACCCCGAGCTCGCCGTGGCGAACCTGTCGGGCGACAGCGGGGTCTACGACAACGACGGCGGCATCCTGAGCACGACCCTGGACCTGGGCGCGACCTTCTCCCTCTCGGCCTCGGCCGTGGCGCTGGGAGACGCCGACGCGGACGGCGACCTCGACCTCGCCTTCGCCCAGCTCTACCTGCCGACGCGCGTCTACGAGACGGACGGCGGGGAGCCGACCTCGACCCTGCTCTGGACCGCCGCTGTCGCCCGCACCGCCTCGGACCTGGCCTTCGCCGACTACGACGGGGACGGCGATCTGGACCTCGCCGAGGCGAACAGCTCCGGGGTGGACGTGCTCTACGAGAACGACGGCGGCCTGCCGTCGGCCGACCCCTGCACCTCTTTGTCCTTCGCGGCCTGGTGCACGAGCGACCTGCTGAGCAGCCGGGCCCTCGCCTGGGGGGACATGGACGGGGACGGGCGCCTCGACCTGGCGGTGGCGGAGTCCTCGGGCCCGGCGCGGGTCTACGCCGAGCTGGGTCAGAACATCCCGGGCTCGGGGAGCGCGACCTGGACCTCGTCCAACGGGTTCGCCGGCTCGGGCGTGGACTGGGCCGACCACGACGGGGACGGCGATCTGGACCTCGCGCTGAGCTGCGACCCCAGCGAGAACGAGGACCTCTACCTCTGGATCCAGGAGCGGATCTTTCACAACGACGGGGGCACCCTGGGTCCGACCGCGTCCTGGTCGGGCGTCTACAGCGACCCCATGCACGCGCTGGCCTGGGGAGACGTGAACGGCGACGCCGTGCCGGACCTGGCCGCGGTGCAGGGCTTCGCCCCGGAGCGCCTCTACTACAACACCGGGGTCGGGCTCACGCTGGAGCAGGCGGTGGGCTCCGTCAGCGCGAGCCACGCGGTGGCCTGGGGGGACGTGGACGGCGACGGCCAGCTCGACCTCGCCCTGGGCCACGACGCCGGCGTGCTGGTCCTGATGCAGGACGCGGGGACCTTCGCGGTCGATCCCGGCTGGGCCCTGCTCCAGACCGGCGACTGCACCGACGTCGCCTTCGGGGACGCCGACGGCGACGGCGACCTCGACCTCGCGGTGGCGGTGGACGGCGGCACGAACGCGGTCTGGCGGAACCTCGGCGGCGGCTGGGGGCCGGCCTGGCTCGCGCCCCAGTCCGACGACAGCCAGGCCCTGGCCTGGGGCGACTGGAACGGGGACGGCGACCTCGACCTGCTGGTCGTCAACGACAGCGCCAGCTCGCTCCTCTACCTGGGGGACTCCAGCACACCCTGGGCGACGGCCCCGCACAGCTTCAGCCTGTCGGGCGGGGTCGACGGCAGCTTCTTCGACCAGGACGACGACGGGGATCTCGACCTCGTGCTGCTGGGCTCGAGCACCGGCAGCTTCGTGGAGAACGTGGCAGGCACCCCCATCACCCGCACGTCCCTGGGTGCCAGCGGCTCGCCGACCGGCCTGGCCACCGCCGACCTGTCCGGCGACGGCACGGACGACCTCGTCATCGCGCTCACCAACACGGACGGCACCGCCACCTTCCTCAGCCAGGGCTCGGTGCCGCCCGCGGCGTCCTACTTCACGGGGGCGACGGTGCCCCTCGGCAACGCGATCGTGCCCGCGGCCGTCGCCTTGGGAGACCTCGACAACGACGGCGCGATGGACCTCGTGCTCGCCGGCCGCGGCGGCCTGAGCAGCCTGGCTGGGATCCGCAACGACGGCGGCCTGCCGCTGGGCGGGGAGTGGTACTCCGCCTCGGACGAGGGCGCTGTCGACGTGGCCCTCGCCGACTTCGACCGCGACGGAGACCTCGACGCCGCCGCAGCCCAGAGCGACGGCGGCGCGCTGATCTTCCTCAACCACCGCATCGGCCCCGACCGCCTGCGGCCGAACCAGCCGACGATCGCGGTGGCGCAGCTCGGCAGCGGGGGCTCGGCCGGCACGCCGCGCCTGGGCGCAGCCGAGCTGTGGACCTGGGCCGACACCCCGAGCATCAACCTGGTGGTCACGGACGCGGAGTCCGATGGCTCCACCGAGGTGCGGCTGGAGTTCAGCGACGACGGCGGCGGCAGCTGGCAGGAGGCCACCTGGACCTGGAACTCCGCGTCCAGCTTCCGCATGACCGGCGACGCGTTCGGCGTGCCCTACCAGGCGAACTGGGACCTGGGCGCGGACCAGCCCCTGGGGGACCGCGTGACGCTGCGCGGCGTCGTACACCACCAGGACCCGCTCTTCGCCGCGCCGGGCTCGCGGCTCGGGGCCTTTCGCAGCACGCCGCTCGCCCTGCTGCGCGTGCGCGAGTGCGCGCCGCTGGACGGGGACGGCGACGGCTCGCCCTGCACCGAGGACTGCGACGACACCGACCCGGCCCGCGCGCCCGGCTTCGCCGAGGTCTGCGACGGGCTCGACAACGACTGCGACGGGGTCATCCCCGCCGACGAGATCGACGTCGACGGCGACGGCGTGCCGGCCTGCGAAGACTGCGACGACGACGACGGCTCGCGCTACCCCGGGGCGGCGGAGCTCTGCAACGGGCTCGACGAGGACTGCGACGGCGCGGTGCCGGCGGACGAGGCCGACGGCGACGGCGACGGCGTCCGGCTCTGCGAGGACGACTGCGACGACACCAACCCGCAGGCCAGCCCGCTGCTGCCGGAGGACTGCGGGGACGGCTTCGACAGCGACTGCGACGGGCTGGGGGACCTCGATGATCCGGACTGCGCGGGGGACGACGACGACGCGACGGCGGATGATGACGACGTGACCGCAGACGACGACGATGCGACGGTTGATGACGACGACGCGACGGCCGATGACGACGACGCGACGGCCGATGACGACGACGTGACGGCCGATGACGACGACGCGACCACAGACGACGACGACGTGACCACAGACGACGACGACGTCACGGCGGACGATGACGACGTCACGGCGGACGACGACGACGTCACGGCGGACGATGACGACGACGTGACCACAGACGACGACGATTCGACCGCGGACGACGACGACTCGGCACCAGACGACGACGATTCAGCCCCAGACGACGACGACTCCGCCGACGACGATGACGACTCCGCCCCCGATGACGACGATTCCGGTCCCGACGACGACGACTCAGCCCCTGATGACGATGATTCCGCCCCAAACGACGACGACTCGGCTCAGGACGACGACGACTCCATCGAAACGCCGATCACCTACCTCGACGCCCCCGGCTGCGTCATCCAGTGCTCCTCCTCGGACCGCTCCTCGGCTTCGCCCCTGCTGCTGCTCCTCCTGCTCTTGCTCCGACGACGCCGCGCCCCCCACCCGGCGCTGCTGGCCCTGCTCCTCGTCCTGCCCTGCACCGCCCTCGCCGGGGAAGCCGAGGACGTCGCCCTGCTCGCCGACCAGGCCAACGACACCTGGTGCGCCGAGGTCACCAGCACGGATCCGACGGCCTCCGCCCGCGCCCTCGCGCGCGTCGCCCCGGTCTACCAACGCGTCTCCGAGGTGCACCAGCGCAGCAAGCGCTCCTTCCTCGTCTACTGGCGCGGCATCCTGGCCCAGTGCCTCAGCCAGGAGTCCCGCGCCGTCGACGACCTGAGCGACTTCCTGCGCATCGACTCGGCCATCGCCCGCTTCCCGCAGCTCGCGGACGACGCGCGCACCCGCCTGCGCCGCCTGCGGCTCGGTGGCGCCGTCGGCAGCAAGGACAAGGCCGGACCGGCCCTGCTGGTGCTGGGCCTGAGCGGCGGCTACCAGTTCGGCCTGGCCCCCGGCGACGTGACCAACCACTACGCCGCCCTGGGCGTGCAGGGGGACTTCCGCCTCGTCGGCCCGCTGCGCCTGGGCCTGGGGGTGAAGGTCGGGGTCAGCCCCACCCTCGACGCCGACGGCGAGCCCGTCGAGCCCCGCCGCACCTCGGTGCTCTACCTCGTCTCCCTCGGCCCGGTCCTGCGTTTCGAGGGCCTGGTGGCGCCGCGCGTGGGCGGCGTGGTCCTGCTGGGACCCAACACGGCCTCGGCGATCGACTCCCCGCTGCTGGCCGGCGGCGCGCTGCTCGCGGGGCTCGACTTCCGGGTGCCGGAGACCCCGATCTCGATCCGGGTCGGCGTCGACGTCGGCCTGCTGGGGGCCGTGGGATCGGAGCAGCGCCCCACCTTCCTGCTGCGGGGACTCGGGGGCATCGCGCTGGATCTTTGACGGAGCCTTGGCAAGTCCTGCGGATCCTCGCGATGGATTCGGACTATTGATGCGCGGTCGATCCAGGCGCCCCAGGCGCCCTCCCCTCCCCCGGGCTCCCCATGCATCGCTCCCTGCTCCTGCTCGCTGCCACCCTGCTCGCCGGCCCCGCCGCGGCGGAGTCCCTCAGCGCCCTCGACCGCGACCTCACCTGGCAGGCCATGGACGCCGCCCAGCTCCAGCCCCGCGTCGCGGAGCTCGAGCTCGCCGCGAAGTCCCCGCTGCACTGGGAAGGCGGCCACTTCGTGCACCTGGACCAGAAGCTGGCGGGCCTGCCCGTGCTGGGCGGGCGCCTGGTCGCGGACTTCGATTCGGAGGGCCGCCTTCGCCGCCTGAAGGGCACACCGCTGAACCAGGCGCCGCTGTCGATGGTGCCGAGCCAGGGCGCCGAGCAGGCCACCGCGCGAGCCGAGGCCTTCGTCGCCGACGAGCACGGCACGGGACGCCTCTGGGCGCCGCGCGCGAGCCAGGCCATCCACCGGAACACCGACGGCCTCGCCACCCTGGTCTGGGCCGTCGACGTGTCCGCCCGCGAGCCGGTCGGCGCCTGGCAGGTCCTCATCGACGCTCACGACGGCCGCATCGTGAGCAGTGAGCCCACCCTGCACACCGCCTTCGGGACCATCTACCCCACCAACCCCGAGAGCTCGGAGCTGGTCGAGGTGGAGCTGCCCGGCGTCACCGGCAACGTGCTGCGCAACGACTACGCCTACGTGAACTCCTGCTCCAACTTCGACGAGGCCACCTGGGTCTGCCACGAGGTCGAGTCCCAGGCCACGGCCGACGGCGGAGGCGACTTCCACTACGACCCCGACGCCTTCGGCATCGCGGACCCCTTCGCGGAGGTCCAGATGTTCTGGCACCTGGACCGGGTCGCGCACTTCTTCGAGGACGAGTTCGGCTTCCGCACCAACTTCGGCGTCGAAGGCCGCGCGGTGCAGGGCATCGTCAACTTCCCGCTGGCCAACGCCTTCTACGGGGACGCGGACGGGGACGGCCTGCCGGAGGTCGCCTTCGGCCAGGGCAACTTCGTGGCCTTCTCCTACGACAGCGACGTCGTCTACCACGAGTTCGGGCACGCGGTGTTCGGCACGATCGTGGACGGCGGCAGCGAGCGCTACGACGAGATCGGGCGCCTGCCCTCCTCCAGCGGCCTCAACGAAGGCACCGCCGACCTCTTCAGCATGGTGCTCAACGAGGACCCCCACCTGGGCGAGTACGCGGGGGGTGCCGGCTCCATCCGGGAGCTCGACGACGACCGCCACTGCCCCACCGACATCTACGGCGAGTCCCACCGCGACGGCGAGATCTGGGGCGCCTTCGGCTGGAACCTGATCAGCGACGAGCTCATCGGGCCCATCCCCACCGCGCACCTCTTCTTCGGCGCCATCGCGGCCTGGGACGAGGAGGTCTCCTGGCAGACCGCCAGCCAGACGATCCTGGAGTCGGCCTCCGCGCTCCAGGAGAGCGGCTTCCTGAGCACCGAGCAGGCGGACCGCATCGCGCTGCACGCCGAGGAAGCCGGCATGGACGACTGCGGCCGCATCGTGCGCATGGACGAGGGCGCGCGGCCGACGCAGATCATCACGTCACGCGTGCGCAACGACGGCTCGGTCAGCGCCGGCCCGCTCTACACCCAGTTCTCGCTGGACGCGCCCGAGGGCGCGGTGTCGCTGAGCCTCTCCGTGGACAGCCTCGTGGGCCAGGCGCCGCCGGGCTACACGGTCTACGTGCGCCGCGGCGAGCCCGTGTTTCACGAGCTGGTCGAGGTGGACACGCCCTTCGGGCCGCGCACTCGTCCCCAGGTGGCGGACTACGACTTCGAGGTGAGCGGCCAGGGTGTCGGCACCGTGATCGAGATGGACGCCACGACGGACCCGCCGCTCGAGCCCGGCGCCACGGTCTACTTCGCGATCTGGTCGGCCGCCGCCGAAGGCGCCGAGCCCGGCCGCTACGGCGCGGAGATCACCCTGGCCGGCGAGGTGGACATCGTGCCCGTCGAGGAGGCCCCCATCGCCGACGACGACGACGGCCTCGCGGGCGCCGGCTGCAGCGACTGCGCCGCGTCGGTGGCCGCGGGTCCCTCCGCCGGCGGCCTCGCCTTCGCCCTCCTGGGGCTGCTGGGGCTGCGCCGCCGCCGCTAACCTGCCCCCGTGCCCCTGCGCGATCGACTCCCCGCCGCGGTCCCCTGGCTGATCGCCATCGCCCTGGTGACCCTCGCCTTGAAGGCGCCGGCGCTGGGCCTGTGGTTCCACTCGCCGGACGACTGGATCTCGCTCGACACGGGCGCGCAGGTGGCGGAAGGCGACCTCGCCGCGGTGAGTCGGCTCTTCACGGAGGACATCGGCCGGCGCTCCAGCCGCCCCGTGCCCTACCTGCTCTGGGCCGCGAACTGGGCGATCTTCGGGCCCTGGGCCCCCGCCTACTACGCCACCAACATCGCCATCAACCTGGGCTCGGGCCTGCTGCTGTGGCTGCTGGCCTTTCGGCTGAGCCGCAGCCGCGCCGCCGCGACCCTGGCCGCGCTGTGGTTCCTGCTGAACCCGACGACCAACCAGGGCACGTCCTTCCTGTCGGCGCGGGACGACGAGCTGGCGACGGTCTTCGTGCTGCTGGCCGTCACGCTCTGGCCGCGGGCCCGGGCCTCCTGGCCGGGGCTGCTGGGGATCTGTGCGCTCGCCCTGCTCGGGGTCTTCAGCAAGGCCACCGCGCTCGCCTTGCCCCTGCTGCTGCTCGCCTTCGACGCGGCTGAGCTGGGTCTGCGGCCGGCGCTGAGGCCCCGCCGGATGCTGCGGCTCTACGGGCCGGTCCTGCTGTCGATGGCCCTGTTCCTGCCCGCGCTCGGGATCCTGCTGAGCGGGAACCAGCGGGCGATGGGCGGCTCGCCGGCGGCGCTGCCCCAGGTCCTCGGGCTGTCCCTGGGCGGCTGGCTCGCGCCCTACGGGCTCAGCGCGGGGCTGCCGGGCGTGCTCGGCGACCTCGGGCGGCTGGGCCTGGTCGGGGCGGCGATGATCTCCGGGCGGCGGCGGGGGCTGCTCGGCCTCGGGCTGCTCTGGGTCGGCCTGAACCTGCTGATCCCGCTGCCGCTGCTGCTGGCCGAGCCCTGGGCGGTGCTGCACGAGGGGCGCTACCTGCTGCTGCCCTCGGTGGGGATCTGCCTGGCGATCGCGGCGGCGCAGCCCCGCTCCGAGCGCCTGCTCTGGACAGCGGCTGGGCTGACGGTGCTCTGCTGGGCGCTGTTCCAGACCCCGCGCTTCTCCACCGAGCGGACCGGCGCCCCCGCCTTCGTGCGCGCCGCGCGGGCCGTGGGGGAGCAGATGCCGGCGGAGGGGCGCCTGGTGGTCGCGCTGCAGCGGGTGGACCAGGGCCTGACGAGCCTCGTCAGCTCCCGCGTCTTCCCCCGCCTCGTGCCCGAGCTGG
>JAJDAI010000203.1 GCA_029261955.1 Deltaproteobacteria bacterium
GGTCGTCACGCGCTGCGCGGCGGAGATCCCTGGCCTCATGGAGCACCTCGTCACCTACGACGAGGAGGGCCTGCGCGCGTCTCACAAGGCCATCCAGGGCCTGGAGTACGAGGCTGACGGCATCAAGGACCAGATGCGCGACCACCTGCCGCGCCGCCTCTGGCTCCCGGTGGCCCGCGGGGACCTGCTCGAGATCCTCGACCTTCAGGACACCATCGCGGACCGCGCCGAGGACATCGGCGACCTGCTCATCGAGCGCCGCTGGACGCTGCCCGAGGGCATGGTGACCCCGGTGCGCGAGCTCGTCGCCCGCTCCGTCGACACCGTGGCCGCCGCCAACAAGGTCCTGCAGAACCTGGACGAGGTGGTCGAGGCCGGCTTCTCCGGCCCCGAGGTCGACTCCTTCCGCGCGCTGATCGCCCGGGTCATGGAGCTCGAGGACGAGGCCGACGCGCTCGAGGCCACCGTCCGGCGCGCTGTCTTCGCCCACGAGGAGGAGCTCGGAGCCGTCTCCGTGATGCTCTGGCTGCACCTGCTCGAGTGGATCGGGGACCTGTCCGACTTCGCCAAGAAGGCCTGCAACCGCCTGCGCCTGCTCGTCGCGACCTAGGTCGCCGGAGACACCATGGAATTCGCCATCGCAGCGGGCTTGCCCCTGCTCATCATCGCTGCGGTCGCCGGCCTCTACATGGCCTGGGCCATCGGGGCCAACGACGTCGCCAACGCCATGGGCACGTCGGTCGGCAGCGGCGCGCTCACCCTGAAGAAGGCGATCATCATCGCCGCGATCTTCGAGTTCGCCGGCGCGTTCCTGGCCGGCGGCCAGGTCACCGGCACGATCCGCAAGGGGATCGTCGACCCGGAGGTCTTCGCCCAGACACCCGAGCTCTTCGTCTACGGCATGGTCGCGGCCTTGCTGGCGGCGGCGGTGTGGTTGTCCGTGGCGACGCGCTTCGGCCTGCCCGTCTCGACCACGCACTCCATCGTCGGCTCCATCGTCGGCTTCGTCTGCGTCTCCGTGGGCGTGGACGCGGTGGAGTGGGCCAAGGTCGGCAAGATCGTCGCGTCCTGGGTCACCTCGCCCCTCACCGCGGGGGCCATGGCCTTCGGGCTCTTCTCGCTGCTGCGGCGCTTCGTCATCGCGGTGGAGGACCCCTTCGAGCGCACGAAGCGCGCGGCGCCCTTCCTGGTCTTCATGACGACCTTCGTCCTGGCGCTCGTGACCCTCTGGAAGGGCCTCAAGCACCTCGACCTCGACTTCAGCCAGGGCACCAACTTCGCCATCGCAGCCGGCGTGTCCGTGCTCTCGGCCCTCGTGTCGATCCCCCTGATCAACCGCATCAAGCCCGATCCCGAGGCCGAGGAGAAGGACCGCTACCACCGCATGGAGCGCGTCTTCGCCGTCCTCCAGATCTACACGGCCTGCGCGGTCGCCTTCGCCCACGGCTCGAACGACGTCGCCAACGCGATCGGCCCCATGGCCGGCGCGGTCGCCGTCATCCGCGAGGGCGCCATCGCCGCGAAGTCCTCGGTGCCCGTCTGGATGCTGCTGCTCGGCGGCTTCGGCATCGTCATGGGCCTCGCCACCTACGGCTGGCGGGTCATGGAGACCATCGGCACGAAGATCACCCACCTGACCCCGTCCCGTGGCTACACGGCGGAGTTCGCGGCGGCGCTGACCATCGTGGTCGCCAGCCAGATGGGCATGCCGATCTCCACCACTCACACCCTCGTCGGTGCGGTGCTCGGCGTCGGCCTCGCGCGCGGCCTGGCGGCGACGAACTTCTCCACCGTCATCCAGATCGCGGTCAGCTGGGTCGTGACGCTGCCGGCGGGTGCCGCGCTGTGCATCGGCTTCTACTGGATCCTCAAGGCGATCTTCTAGCCGGAGGGCCTGCACCGTGAGCACCGACAACCCCCTGGGCCTCTTCGGCCGGTACCTCTCCCTCTGGATCGGCCTCTGCATCGCCGGAGGGGTGGCCCTCGGCGCCCTGCTGCCGGGGCTCTTCGAGCTGGTCGCGCGCGCCGAGCTCGCCAGCGTCAACCTCGTCGTCGCCGTGCTGATCTGGGTGATGATCTTCCCGATGATGGTCCAGGTGGACCTCGGCCGCGTGGCCGACGTGGGCCGTCGCCCGGGCGGCCTCGCGCTGACCCTGGTCGTCAACTGGCTCATCAAGCCCTTCACGATGGCGGCGCTCGCGACGCTCTTCTTCCGCGTGATCTTCGCCGACCTCGTCTCCCCCGAAGACGCCAGCCAGTACATCGCCGGGATGATCCTGCTCGGGGTCGCGCCCTGCACCGCGATGGTCTTCGTCTGGAGCCAGCTCTCGCGCGGTGACGCCAACTACACGCTGGTCCAGGTCTCGGTGAACGACCTCATCATGGTGGTCGTCTTCGCGCCGCTCGCCGGCTTCCTGCTGGGCGTGACCGACGTCGTGGTGCCCTGGGGCACGCTCTTCCTGTCCGTCGTGCTCTTCGTGGTGGTGCCCCTGGCTGCGGGCGCCTGGGCGCGCAGCCGCCTGCTGAAGCGCGGCGAGGCGTCGCTGGAGGCCTTCAACGATCGGATCAAGCCCGCGTCGATCATCGGCCTGCTGGCGACAGTCGTGCTGATCTTCGGGCTGCAGGCCCCCACGATCCTCGCGCGGCCGGGCGTCATCGTGCTCATCGCCGTGCCGCTGCTCATCCAGTCCTACGGCATCTTCGCCCTCGCCTACGGCGTGGCCTGGGTGACCCGGCTCCGGCACGAGATCGCCGCGCCGGCCGCGATGATCGGGACCTCGAACTTCTTCGAGCTCGCGGTCGCCGTGGCCATCAGCCTCTTCGGCCTGCAGTCCGGGGCGGCGCTCGCGACCGTGGTGGGCGTGCTGATCGAGGTGCCGGTCATGCTCTCGCTGGTCGCCTTCGCCAACCGCACCCGCGGGGCCTTCGAGGCGCGCAGCGGCACCTGAGCGCGTTCCCGCTACCCTCCCGCCCCGTGCGCGCCCTCGTCCGATCCGTCCCCGACTCCCTCGTCCGCTGCGAGCTGACCTGCATCGATCGCGCCCCCCTGGACGTGGGGGCCGCGCGCCGAGAGCACGCGGGCTACGTCGCGGCGCTGCGCGAGGCCGGCCTGGACGTGCAGGTCTTGCCCGCCGACGAGGACCACCCCGACTGCCCCTTCGTCGAGGACGTCGCCCTGGTGGTTGCCGGGCGGCGCATCCTCCTGAACCCCGGCGCTCCGTCCCGCCGCGGTGAGCGGGCCGCCGTCGCTGCCGCCCTGAGCCCCCACCTCCGCATGCCGGAGGGCCTCAGCCTCGACGGAGGCGACGTCCTCCAGATCGCAGGCCGCGTCTTCGTCGGCCGATCCACCCGCAGCTCGGCCGCCGCGATCGCCTGGCTGGCGGCCGCGATCGATCCGCCCGTCACCCCCGTCGACGTGCGCACGGTGCTCCACCTCAAGACCGGGATCACCGCCCTGGACGAGCGCACGCTGCTCTGGTCTTCCGGCTCCGTCGATCCCGCGCCCTTCGACGACTTCGAGCTGATCGCGACCCCGCCCGGCGAATCCGCCGCCGCCAACGTGCTGCGCCTGCCCGATCGCCTGCTGCTCTCCGACGGCTTCCCGAGCACGCTCCAACTCCTGCGCGAGCGGGGGTACGATGCGCGCCCCGTCGCGATCGCTGAATTCGCGCGTGCGGAAGCCGGACTGACCTGCTTGTCGGTCCTGTTGCCAGGAGATCGCTGATGAGCGCGAAGGGACACCGTGTCCACGTCGATTACCACCAGTGGATGCTGGAGGACGAGGTCCGCAACGAGCGGCTGGAGGCCATGATCCAGGAGCTGGTGAAGCCGGGCTCCGTCGTCGCCGACCTGGGCACCGGCTCGGGGATCCTCGCGATCCTCGCCCGCAAGGCCGGCGCCGCGCGCGTCTACGCCATCGACGCCAGCCCCATCGTGCGGCTCGCGGCCCAGATGGCGGCGGACAACGGCATCGACGGCATCACCTGGATCGAAGGCGACATCGCCTCCGTCGAGCTGCCCGAGCAGGTCGACGCGGTCTTCTCGGAGTGCCTCGGCAACTTCGCCTTCAGCGACGCCATGTTCGGCGCTGTCGGCTGCTTCGCCCGCCGCTGGCTCAAGGAGGGCGGCGGCATGGGGCCCTGCGCGGTGCGCCTCTACGGGCAGCCCATCGATGCGCGCCTGTCCTGGGAGCCCGCGAAGTTCTGGAGCAAGCCCTGGCGGGGCCTCGATCTCAGCGCCTTCAAGCCCGCGGACTTCACCCACGTCCGCGTGATCGACGCCTTCCCGGCCTTCCTGCGCGAGCAGCCGAGCCTGCTCGCGTCCTTCGACCCCTACGATCGCCCCGAGGCCTTCGCCATGCGCGAGTCCTGGACCCTGAGCGAGGACAGGGTGGTCACCGGGGTCGCCGCCTGGTTCGAGGTGGACTGGGCTCCCGGCGTCACGATGACGACGATCCCGGGCTCGCCCGAGACCCACTGGAGCCAGGTCCTCTTCCCCTTGCCGCCGCGCGAAGCGAAGGCTGGCGATACGATCGCGATCGCGATCGATGTCTTCTTCGACGAGAAAGAGACCCCCCAGTACACGTGGTCCGGCACCTGGACCGATCGTGACGGGAACGAACTCGAATCAAGTAAGTACAACAATTACGAACACTTCGGACGGCCGCTCGACAGCAGCCCCCCGGTGTGAAATACAGGGCACGCGCCCCGCAATCCAAAAGCCCCCTCAGGAGGACCATGTCCATCCAGATCGACGGCACGAGCATCCATGCAGCCCTCCCTGCTCCGGAGGGCGGCGCGCAGCTCCGCGTCCGGGATGGAGACCGAACGGTCTGGGAGGGGCGCATCGACGACAAGCTGAGCCTCGAACTGGACGGCGCTGCGTGGGGGATCCCCGAGCCGATCCGCGATCTGCTGAGCATCCAGCTGCCCTCGAAGGACCACTACTCGCCGGCGGCCTTCAACCCGCTCGCCACCGACTTCATGTCCCTCGCCACCTTCCGCGTGGATCACGACAGCGGTCGCGGTCGCTGGATCGGTCCCGCGCCCGTCGCCGGGCAGATGCTCCCGCTCAACATCATGGCCGGCGCGCTGCACTACGCGCAGTCGGTCTTCGAGGGCAGCAAGGTCTACTTCAGCCGCCTGCCCGGCGGCCGCGTCCAGGCCCGGATGTTTCGTCCCGAGCGCAACGCCGCCCGCATGTGGCGCAGCGCCCTGCACATGGGAATTCCCCTGGACGTGGGCGTGCGCGGCGGGCAGCCGGTCGGCCTGACCGCCTTCACCGAGCTCTACCTGGAGATGACCCGCCAGGCGATCGAGGCGAACCTCGACACGCTCTTCGACGGCAGCTTCCAGCCCCTGGACATCTCGTCGCCCGACTTCCGCTGGGACGAGCCCCCGCCCTCGGTCTACCTGCGCCCCGT
>JAJDAI010000204.1 GCA_029261955.1 Deltaproteobacteria bacterium
CGAAGGCCTGGAGCACGTCGTCGAAGCCCCCGACGTCCTCGAGCGCCAGCCCCGCGCCATCCACCGGGTCCGCCCCCGAGTTCCACAGCTCGACGAACTCGCCCTCGCCTTCGTCCAGGGCGTTGGCCAGGACCTCGGTGATGACCAGCGCGCCCGGGTCGCCCGCCTCGGGGAAGCAGGCCGCCGCGCCGGGGGAGCTGCCGCCGACACACTGGCTCGGCTGCCAGTTGCCGGGCACGTCGCCCGCGTCCTCGTCGCTCAGCTCCAGCGACGCCCCGTCGCCGGGGTCCGAGGGGAAGGAGAAGGTCGCCACGATCGTGATCCCGTCCGCTTCCAGCAGGGTCACGGGGTCCGAGGTCGTCATGCCGTTGCCGAGCGTGGTGTCGCCCGTGGTCAGCAGCGGCACCGACGGGTCCAGGGCGTACTGCCCGGCGTACTGGGAGTCGACGATCACCGCCCGGGCGCCGGCGCCCAGGAGCGTGGGCCCGCCGTCGAAGGCGGCGAGGGTGTCGCTCTGGTCCCCGTCGGTCAGCACCAGCCCCGCGAGGTCGACGGCGGACGAGCCCGTGTTGAGCACTTCGACGAACTCGCCGGTGCCCTCGTCGAGGGGGTTCGTCATGACCTCGGTCAGCAGGAGCGACAGGCCGGACTCCGTGAACTCGTCCAGGCCGAGGTCCGGCGCGGCGCCCGAGGGCCGGGGCTCGCCGTCGGCGTCGCTCGGGACCGAGTGATCCGGGTCGCCCGCGTCGATGGAGGGGGAGCCGGGGGCGAGGTGGTAGTCGCCCTCCGCCGCGTCGGCGAAGCCGGGGTCGAAGGAGAGGTCGCCAGGACCCGCGGAGGCGTCCCCGGCGTAGTCGACAGAGTTGCCCCACACCAGGTTGTTGAACCAGGTGCCCACGCAGGACAGGCACTCGATGCCGTGGGTGTTGCCGGTGATGATGTTGTTGACGACGTCCACGGTCGCGTCCTCGTCGAGGTCGATCCCGCCCTGGTTGGCGGACGGCGACGCCGCGAAGCCGTTGCCGATGACGGTGTTGTGCACGATGAGCGAGCCGTAGGCGTAGGTCGCGAAGTCCCCCCGTAGCCGTTGGAGATGATCAGGCTGTTGGAGACCGTGATCTGCTCGGCCACCTGGATCTCGATGCCGAAGAAGCTGTTGCCGTGCAGGTAGAGGTCGTCGAGCACCACGTCCGCGGACTGGTCTTCGGGCAGCACGCCGGCCGAGCAGCCGCTGACCTCGACGTCCTGCACCAGCAGGTTCGTGGCGGCTTCCAGGGAGATGCCCACCGACGACACGCACTCCACGCTCAGCGACGAGATCGTCAGGTCGCCCTGGCCGGTGAGCCGGATGCGCCCCTCGACCACCGTCTGGCCCTGGCCTGCGCCGTGCAGCGAGACCCCGGGGGCCGCGACGACGAACTCGGCGAAGGTGCCGCTGGGGATCTCGACCGTGTCGCCTTCGGTGGCGGCGTCGATGGCGGCCTGGATGGTGCTGAAGCCGTTGACCATCGCCATGCCGACGGGGTCGTCCCAGGCGCCGTCCGCCGGGGGCTGCACGTACAACGTCCGGCCCTCCTGGGGGGACAGGCGGCGAGCGAGCAGAGGACGAGCGCGGCGATCGGCCAGGCGGAGAAGCGGAGGCCCCCTCGTGCGGGATTCGGGTCAGTCATCGGAGCCGTACCTTCCGTCGGGGCCGTCGAAGGCCGAGCCGTCGCTGAGCGTGCCGGGGCTCTAGGCGCTCGCCGCGGCCTCGGAGTGGAGGAGCCAGGCGGAGCCCCAGACCTCGGGGTCGAGCACAGCCGACTCGTCCGAGGGAGCCGGCACCGAGCCGTCGGACTCGTCGCCGTAGGCCAGGGTGTGGATGTCGGTCACCCCGTCCGCGGCCACCAGCGTGATGGCGTCGCCGGCGTTGCGCAGCGACAGGCCGTTGGGCAGGCCGGGGTCGCCGTTGACCACCACGACGAACTGGGCCCGGGCTTGCACCAGCGTGCTCACGTCCCCGCCCCCGAACACGACGATGGCCTCCCCGGCGGCGAGCACCGTGCCGTCCGCGAAGGTGTGGCGCGGCGCGAAGGGGTGGTCGAGCTCCAGGATGGTCACGCCGGCCAGGTCGAGCGCCGCGTCCGCGGTGTTCGCGATCTCGAGGAACTCGTCCTCCACCGGGTCGGTGCTCCCGTCGCCGTTGGGGTCACCGTCTACGGCCCCGTCAGCCAGGAACTCGTTGATGACGAGGTCGCCGGCGGTGGCGACTGCGAGGGACACCGCGACCTCGGTCCCGAGCGTCGAGCCGGTCTTCCAGCTGGCCGTCACGATCGCGGTCCCCTCCCCCAGCGGCTGGCCGACCGTCGGCTGGTAGAAGCGAAGCACGGCTTCGTCCGACGACTCGATCACGGCCTCGTCGGTCACCTCCACCGTGCTGCCCTCGTCGTAGTGAGCAGTGACGGTCACCTCGAGCACGTCGCGGGTGGACAGCTCGGTGGCGGAGACCTCGAGGCTCAGCTCCTCGAACTGGACCGCGGAGTCGTCGTCGTCCACCGCGTCGTCGTCGTCGCCCGAGTCGTCGTCGTCCACCGTGTCGTCGTCATCGGCGAACTCGTCGTCATCCACCGTGTCGTCGTCATCGGCCACGTCGTCGTCGTCGGAGCCGGGAGGCCCGTCGTCGTCGGCCTGCGGGCAGCCCGAGGCGAGCAGCACCAGCAGCAGGATCATCAGGTGGGGGGCTCGTCGCATGGGCCGAATCCTGCTGCGGCGCGCACAGGAGCGCCAGCGGCTCGTTCGGTGGCTTCGAGCTGGGCAGGCCGAGGGGGAGGAGGGTCACCCTATGCGGCTGGAGCCACAACCAGGTTCTCGCCGTGGGGCAGCGCGGCCGCGACCTCGAGGATCAGGTCCAGCATCTCGTCGACGTCGGCGATCGTCAGGTCGCCGTTCACGAACGGCACCCGAATGATGGTTCGCCCATCCACCGACGCATGACCGACCAGCAGTTGGTTCCGACTTCGCAGCTCATCGCAAATCTGCCGGCTGGACTTCCCGGTCACCTCGAAGCACACGTTCAAGTAGGCAGGCCGGACGACCAGACGCAGCCGAACGCTCTCCTCAGCCCGATCGGCGCAGTGCCCGGCGAGCCCCATGAGCCGGTCGATGCGGTCGCGATACCCCGCGTCCCCGTGGTGCTTCCAGGCCGCCCACACCTTGAGGGCATCGTTGCGACGCCCACACTGGAGCGACCGCTTGCCTGGGTTGTACCGGTCGGCATCGCCCTGAAACAGGTAGCCCGCCGCCTCATCCAGAGACCGTTGCAGGAGGTCCGGTCGCCGGGTGATGAAGGCCGCCGCCGAGAGGGGCACGCCCATCACCTTGTGTGGATTCCAGGCCACCGAGTCCGCGTGGCGGATGCCATCCAGGAGATCCGAGTGCTCGGGGCTCATCAAGGCCGAGCCGCCGAAGCTCGCATCGACGTGCAGCCAGATGGCCTGCTCACGAGCGAGCTTCGCGATCTCTGCGATGGGGTCGAACGCTCCGAGCACGGTCGTGCCGGCCGTCGCGACGATGACGCCGGGCACGCAGCCCTCCGCGCGGTCCTCCGCGATCATCGCCGCCAACCTATCGAGCCGCATCTCGCCCGCATCGTTCGTCGGGACCCGCCGAGCATTCGACCGTCCAATCCCGAGAACCCCCGCCGCCTTGGACACGGAGTAGTGGGCGTCGGCCGACACGTAGCACCTGAACCGGACGCCGCCCATTCCCTCATCGTGCACCTGCGGGCACGCCTCGTTTCGCGCCAGGAGCATGCCCATCAGGTTGGAGATCGAGCCCCCGGGGGTGAACGTGCCTTGGGCGCCGGGCACCGGGAACCCGATCTTCTCGGCCATGCGCTCGAGAACGACCTCTTCCACCACGGTCATCGGGCCTGCGGCCTTGAAGGTGTAGAGGGACGAATTGAGGACCGGAACAAGCATGTCGGCCGCGGTGGCCACGGGATCCCTGCCGCCGAAGAGCTGGTTGTAGAAGCGCTTGCTCGTGGTTCGCGGGGTCGCTGCTACGAGATCCGCCAGAACGTCCATCACCCGCTCGACCGACTGCCCCTGCTGGTCGAGGGCCAGGTCCAGGTGCTCTGTCAGCTCCGCGGGGCTGCGATACGGATTGACGGGCTGGTCAGCGTCGTCCCGCATGTGTTGTCGAACAATGGAAGACAGCCGCTCCATCGGGCCGTGCCCGGAAGGCGAACTCGCACTCTCGTCGTCTCGCAAACTGAAACCATGTACGCGTTCGTCCGCGCCCCGTCCGACGAGTACTTCGTCTTCCCCCTGTACTTAGACGGGGGTCGAAGGGTCCACAAGGATTCTTGGGGAGATTCGGGGCGCCGACGACCGAGCTTGCGTTGGCTTCACCCCCTCGTCTTCGTTCGTGGGCCTCACCAGCGCCTTCCCAGCAGAGTCACACCCCCGCCGCTGTCCGGCACCGACTTGGGAGCAAGCGCGGACTCGAAGGCAGAAGAGCGCACGGACTCAACCCGCGGCCCTGTCGCGATGAGGACGGGGCGCCCCCGCGTGTCTTCACGGCCGGCGTCTTCGCTGCATCCGCGGGTCCGTCCAGGGGCCGCTCGTGCTGGGGGATCGGCGGTGCGTCGTCCAACACTGGACGGACTGCATGGGCTCCGTCCCGCGGCGCTTGTCGTGGACCTGTTGGATGCAATGCCACAATGAACCGACCGCCGCCCACCCGGGGCGGGTCCGCTCACGGATCACGCTCCACCCTGGTGGGACCTCAGAGCGCGGGAGCGGGAGTCAGGGCAGCGTGGGGACCCCGGCCATCTCGGCTGCGTCCAGCGGCTCCAGCCACAGCCGAACCGGGTCGATGTCTCCCTCGAAGTGCTCCGACCAGCCCAGCGTGTGATGGGGGGGGGGCCCCGGGAATCGGGCGAGGACCGAGCCCTGAGCGGTCAGCGCAGCATCTGGCGCCGCACCGCGTCCGCAGCCTCGTCCGCGATCTCCTGGCCGTGCTCCAAGAGGTCGAGCGCGGCCTCGGTCGCCGCCGCCATGGCTGCCTGGGGCACGGGCTTCAGGCTCGCGAGCAGCTGCTCGGCGGCCTGTCCGGCGGGGTCCACGAGCTCGGAGAGCTGCCGGCGAGCCGCCGTCTTGCGGGCCCAGGCCTCGGGAGTCGGGATGAGCTTGTCGTAGCGAATGGTGGCCAGGCCGACCGCGTCGAGGCCCCGGACGATGCCCCAGCCCGGGTCGATCTCCCACCACCGAAAGCTGAACTTCGCCGACGCGGGGAACGCGTGGTGGTTGTTCTGGAAGCCCTCTCCCGCGATGAGCAGGCCGAGCAGCCAGGGGTTGCGGGAGTCGTCGTCGAGATCGAAGTTGCGGGGCCCCACCGCGTGACCGAAGGAGTTGATCAGCCAGCCCTGGATCGGGTGGCTCATCATGCCCAGCCAGAACGCCGCGCCGAGCAGCCAGAACCCCGTGATGGACGCGAACGCCACCGCCACGGCGGCGTGCACCACGTAGGGCAGCAGCGCCGTCATGCGGTTGTACATCCAGTCGGGCGCGTCGAAGTCCAGGTCGCGGACCCGCCGGGTGATGGCCGGGTCCCCCTTGGCCAGGGCTCGCTGAATGGAGGTGTAGGACCGCAGCTGCTTCAGCAGCACGCCGAGGATGCCGACGGTGGTGGGGCTGTGCGGGTCCTGGTCGGTGTCCGAGTGGATGTGGTGGAGCCGGTGCATCGCGACCCAGGCCTTGGGGTCCATGCCGGTGATCCAGGGGCCGGCGGCGACCACGAAGCGACGGGTGCGGGGCCCCAACTCGATGGCTTTGTGGGCCAGTGCCCGGTGGTAGAAGACCGAGATCCAGGTGATGTTCAGGAGGTAGGCGGCGGCGAAGACCGCGGCGCAGACGAGCAGGTACATGGGTGCACTCCTGGGGCCTGCGCCCACAGCGCACGGCCCCGAATGAGGGAACGAATCGAAGAAAGCTGAGGGGGGCGATGGCGCCCGCCCGATGCCGACGGATCTTGATGACCCGTTGGTCAGCAAACTAGGCAGCTCCTCACGAGCCGTCAAGAAGTTGCTGACCGGCGGGTCATTTTATGTTTCCCCGGTGAGGCAGCGCCGCGTCTCCCACCCCTGTGGTGGGTGGTCAGCGCGGGGATGCCGCAGCACAGGGTGCAGGCCGGCCCATTCCACGGCCGCGAAGACCGCCCTCGTCGCGCTCCCTGAAGCCGTCGGATCGTCGGCTCGATCGCGTGGAGCGATGCAGCTCGAGCTCCTCGCCTTCCGTCACCAGGCGGCCGCAGACCGATGACAGGCCGTTCAGGGCGCGGTCACCTCGACGGTGTAGGTCATCGTGGTCTGGCCGTCCGCTGCGGTGACGCCCACCGTGACGGTCGCGGGGGCGTTCAGGTTCAGGCTCGACGAACCGGCGAACGAGTGGTCGTCCGGATAGTCCGCCGTCGCGCCGTTGACCACGACGATGAAGACCGGCTGGGAGGTGGTGCCGGTCACTTCGAGCACGGCGCCCTGGACCGAGGCTTCGGCCACGTAGTCGGCGACGTCCCCATCGAAGACGGGGTCGAGGACGAGGTCCAGGTCCGCCGCGGCGTCGTGGATCACGAGGGTGGCCAGGGTGGCGTCGCCCTCGTCCAGGCCGCCGGAGTCGTCGTCGTCACCGACGGGACAGCCGACCAGCAGCAGGGCGAGGAGGGGGAACGAGAGCAGGCATCGAGTCATGCGGATCTCCGGCAGACGCGAACCGTAGCCACCCGGTCCCCGGCCGGGTAGCCGGATTCCCCGGCGTCGGGGGCGGTCCAGTGCCAGGACATGGGCAACACCCGAGCGCCAGGACATGGGCAACACCTCGTCCCCGCGGGGGATGCGCGCCTCTCAGCTCCAGAAACGGACCATGTCACGGGCCGACTCACGCTCCCGCAAGGTCCTGAACGTGCCATCGCCCTCGATCCCGACCACCGCCGGCATCCCGCGGCTGCAATGCCTCGACCACATGCCCATGGTGTAGGCACCCGTGTCGTGAAACACGAGGATGTCGCCCGGCTCGATGGCCGGCAGCATGCGGTCACGCGCCAGGAAGTCCCCCGAGAAGCAGAGCGGTCCGGCCACGTGCATCGGCCGCAGGTCCACGAGGTCCTTGGGCTCGCCGTTCGGGCTGTAGACCGAGATGTCGAGCCACCAGTCCTGGCCTCGATACGCAACGCGCAGCGCAAAGTCGGCGCCCAGATGCCCCACCGCCATGGGCTCGCCGGCGAGCTCCTTGACGTACTCCACCCGGGTGGCCGCGAAGCCACACGGCGCCTGGACGCTGCGACCAAACTCGGTGATCAGCTGGTAGTCCAACAGGGCTGGCGCCGCGTCTCGTATCGCCGCCACGTACTCCGCCGGCGCGATCCCGACGTCTTCGTTTCGGTAGCGGGTCGGTAGCCCGCCGCCGATGTCGATGGTGTCGATGCGACGCTCTCCCGCGGCCGCATCGATGGCGCGGGCCAGGGTCAGCGCACGCTCCCCCGCTGGCACCAGGGTCGTCAGGTCGCAGCCCTGGGAGCCGACGTGGACGTGCAGGCCGTGCAGCCACTCGAAGCTGGCGAGCCGCTTCGCGAACGCCTCGATGCCCTCGGGGTCTTGCGGCATCGCGAGACCGAAGCGTGAGCGCAGCCCGCCGGTGCTCGTTGCCGCGATGCGCCCCTCTCCCACGGCGGGGTTGATCCTGATCCCAACCTTCGCCCCCGCGAGCAGCTCCGGGGAGGACTCGCCGATGCGCTCGAGCTCCTCGAGGTTGTCGGCGTTCAGGTAGATCCCGAGCTCGAGGGAGCGCCGGATGTCCGACCTCGACTTCGCGGGCGAATCGAAGACCAACCTCTCGGGGAGGCATCCGGCCGCCAGGGCCAGCTCCACCTCCTCCATGGAGGCTGCCTCGAGGCCGGCGCCGGCCTCGACGACGGCCCGCAGGACCTCCACCACGGGGTTGGCCTTGATCGCGATGGCATGCAGGGTGCCGTCGGGGAAGACGCGGTGCAGCTCCTTCAGGCGGGATCGCAGCCCCACCAGGTCGTGAAAGAGCACTGAAGGCTTCGCGTCATCGAGCAGACCCTCACGGAGGGCCTGCCCGAGCCAGGGGGAGATGTCGTCCGGCGCGAGGCGCTGATTCCAGTTCATCCGTACGTCGCGTATTGGATGGTTCGGGACACGAGCGCGTCCGTCGAGTTGACCAGGGGCCACTTGAAGTCCTCGTCGTCGAGCACCAGGGGAACCTCGGTGCAGCCGGCGATGATGAGCTCCGCCCCGAGATCGACGAGCTCGAGCGCCAGGGAGCGCATGCCTGCCCGCACCTCATCGCTCTTGTCCCCCCCCTTGATGCGCCCGATCAGCTCCATGAAGCGCACCCGCGAGGCGCCTCCCAAGGCGACATGCTCGACGCCATGGGCTTCGAGCGCGTCCTCGTAGAGACCTGCGCTCAGAGCGCCCTCGGTAGCCAACACACCCGCGCGTCGAAGCGACGGCCGAGCCTTGATCGCTGCCTCGCAGGTCACGTCGACAATGTTGAGAAAGGGGATCTGCACCGCGTCGGTGATCGCGCTCGAGAACGCATGCGCTGTGTTGCAGACCATGACCAGGACCTCAGCGCCCGCCTGCTCGAGGCGAAGGGCGGTGCAGGCCAGTGAGTCGGCAGGGCTCGGTCCGATGCCGGCGACGGCTTCGGTGCGGTCGGGGGCACTCGGGTTGTTGTCGATGATGAGGTGGAGGTGGTCCTGGTCCTTGGCAGCCGTGGTCGCCAGGAGGATCTTGCCGAAAAAATCCAGCGTCGCCTCCGGCCCCAACCCACCAATGATGCCAACGATCCGTTTACGCTCTACTAGCAAAACACTCCTATGAAGGGCCTGCTCAAAGACCGATGTCAGCTTCCCCGGAAAGACTTCCCCGGGAAGCTCGCCCACACCAGCGACCTCGCGGTCGGCAGCCCGCCAGAGTTGGCTCCGGTTTGGACCGAAGGCCTCATCCAGGCTGCGCTCTGAGACGTCTGCGTGGGGTCTTGTCGCAGGTTTTGAGGGGCCTGAGCCAACGGGCCTTCCTAGCGACTGAGCAGGCCTAAGTTACACTCTGCAGCCCCTGGAGTCAAGGGCGGAATTGCTGGCGTCACTTCGAGGCGACCCGCTTCGAGGCGGTTCTCAACCAATCCTCAGAGGGGCGGCCGGAGACCTCGATCCAAGATCGCCACGGCGATCCAATGCTTCCAAGACTTGGAAACGCCGATGAGTCGAGCGCTGTCGACGGACTCGATGGCGCGGGCATTGGACGCGTACGACGCAGGGTGGTGTCGCGACAGCAATCTGAGGAACCGGGCGCGCTCCCCGTCACGTCCCGACCGTTCACCAGGATCGTCGGGGAGCCACAACCCCGCGCATGAGTTGGGATCTCCCGGTCGCCGATCCGCCGCTCCGACCAGTTCTCTGGAAGGCCGAGCTCGGTGAGCGCCTCGGCCAACACCGCCCGAGCCGGCTCGACGTTCGGGCAGTCGGGCTCCCAGATCAGGTCGATCTCAGGCATCCGCTCGCTCCAGGGCATCGAGGCCTCCGCGCGGTGCCACGAGGGCGCTCAGCGCGCGCAGGCGGGGTCGCCGGCGCAGGAAGCATCGTCGCAGTCGAGCAGGAAGTCGTGGTCGTCGTCGTGCTCGTTGTCGCAGATCTCGGTCTGCGGCGGGCACGCCGGGTCTGCCCAGCACTCGGGCTCCAGGCAGTCGATGACGTCGTCCCCGTCGTCGTCGATGCCGTTGCTGCAGTCCGTCTCCGCG
>JAJDAI010000205.1 GCA_029261955.1 Deltaproteobacteria bacterium
GACGACGACTCGGCGGACGACGACGACTCGGCGGACGACGACGACTCGGCGGACGACGACGACTCGGCGGACGACGACGACTCCGGCGGAAACGACGACGCGGACGACGACGACTCCGCGACCGACGCCACGCGCTGACAAGGCGTCTCGAAGGGGTCGAGCCTGGCGAGGGGTCGTGTGCGGCCCGAGGCCCAGGAGCGACGACGAGTCGTGGTCGCCCCACGCGAGGAGGAGTGACGCCGGGATCGGGCCGCACGCGGCTCCGCAGCGGCTCGACGTCTTTGAGACGCCCTGTTGGGGCTCAGCCCGGCGGGGAATCCAGGAGCAGCAGCACCGCCACGTCCCCGAGGTGTCGCGACACCGCCTCCGCGGGATCCTCCTCCCCCACAAAAGGAGCCAGCGCCCCGTCGGGGCTGATCGCGTAGCGCGCCAGCAGGTGGTTCAGCGACAGCAGGGCCATCGGCCGCTCCATCAGCGAGGGCAGCGCCAGCGCCTGCTGGAGATCCAGGGCGCGCTGCATCGCGCGGCGGCTCTGGGATTCGTTGACCGCGTCGGGCAGGGAGCCGTGGTCCACCACGTGCCGCAGGAGCAACCGCACGGCGTCGGGACGCTGTCGGCAGAAGCGCCAGATGGCGTCCACCAGGGCCCGGACCCGCTCCTCCGGCGAGCCGTCGAGCTGCTCGGGCAGCGGCACCTCGAGGATCTCCTCGTACTTCCGCTCCAGGGTGGCCAGGTAGAGGCCCTCCTTGCCGCCGAAGTGGTAGGCGATCGTGGCGATGTTCGCGCCCGCCTCGCTGCCCACCTGCCGGGTGGAGGTGCCGTTGAAGCCCTGGGCCGCGAACAGCCTGCCGGCCGCCTCGATGATCCGCTCCCGGGTCTGCTCTGCGCTCATGCCCCAAGTCCTATCCGCGCCCTCCTGCGCAGTCAATCCTTGACTGAATCAATCGATTGATTGATAACGCGGTTGGAGATGAGCATGACCACCCAGCCCGCGCCCACGACGGTCCCCGAGGACCTGCCGCCACCCGCGCTCGACGAGCGAGCGCTCATGGAGCTCGATCCCGCGGCTGCCCGCGAGCGCGCCCTCGCCCTGCCGCTGTCCACGCGCTTCCGCCTGGGCCCCGAGATCACGCCCGTCCAGCAGGCCTTCCTCGACCGAACCGGCTACCTGGTCTTCGACCGCGTCGCCTCCCCCGACGAGGTCGAGCACATCCTCACGGACATCGACTCCATCGAGCGCACCCTGCTCGATGAGGGCACGAAGACGCTCTTCGGCGTGCCCATCTGGTTCGGCACCAACCCCGACGGCGAGCCCTGGCTCCAGCGCATGGGCTTCACCTCGGTGCTCAGCGAGTTCCTCGCTGGTTTCGTGCGGCACGCCCGCTTCGAGCCCGTGCGGCGCTTGATCGGCGAGGACGCCCGCATCGGCGACCGCGAGAAGGACGGCGTCGTCTTCAACCGCTACGTCAACGCCGAGGGCAGCCTGCGCCCCAACCTGGGCTGGCACACCGATTCCCTGCGCGACGTCTTCTACAACCGGAAGATGCCCGGCCCGATGCTCAACG
Organism: Deltaproteobacteria bacterium; assembly: GCA_029261955.1. GTDB lineage: Bacteria > Myxococcota_A > UBA796 > UBA9615 > UBA9615 > CALCXL01. The sequence goes on from JAJDAI010000205.1 coordinate 1,566, forward strand.
TCGGCCTGCACTTCGACCGCATCCGCGAGGACGACGGCGGGCTCCGCGTCCTGCCCGGCACCCACACGCAGAGCGTCTGGCGCTCGCTCACGCGCAAGATCCAGTTCCTCAGCAAGGCGCCCGACCCGAACGAGGTCATGGTCGAGACCTGGCCCGGCGACCTCACCGTGCACGACGGCCGGATGTGGCACCGCGTGCAGGCCTCATCCCACTCCGGTTGGCGCAGCATGCGGCGGTCGATGTACGTGCCCTACGTCTGCGACACCTACCGGCCGAAGGACCCGAACAGCCCGACCCCGGCCTACATGCGCCTCTTCGATGCCGTGATGAGGCTCAAGGCCTGGTGGCTGGGCCGCTGATCCAAGACGCGCACCCCGGTGCCTGACACCGGAGCGTGCATTTCTCAGGTCGGTCGGCCCTTCCAGGAGACGCCGCCGAGGAGGCCGATGCCGGCCAGGACCGAGCGGAGCACGATGCCCGCGGTCACCAGCGCCGCGAGCGGCTGGAAGAGCGCCGACCACCAGGGCCAGGGGGAGTAGGGGCGCGCGGTGAAGCGCAGGCCCAGGATCGCGAGCACCGCGAGGCCGGCCATCAAGGCGCCGCCGAGGTCCCCCGTCGACACAATCCAGGGCAGCGCGACGAAGGGCAGGACCGAGGTCACGACCATGTAGCCCGCCAGGCCGAGCAGGGCCGCCACCTGGCCCTTGCCGGCGGCGTAGAAGTTCTTCGCGAAGCCTCGCCAGATCGCGCCGAACGAGTCGTACATGCGCACCGACATCAGGCCCTTGCTCTGCAGCATCGTGTGCTTGAGGTGGCCGGCCGGCGGGTGGTGCTTGACGGTGCGGGACAGCGAGACGTCGTCCACAACGGAGCCCTTGATGGCCTCGTGTCCGCCGACCTCGTCGTAGGCGTCGCGGCGGATGAGCAGGAACTGGCCGTTGGCGATGCAGTCGTCGCGGCCGGGGTCGTTCACGCGGGACAGCGGCGAGAAGAGCACGATGACGTCGGCGATGTAGGGCATCAGGACGTGCTCCCAGAAGGAGCGGGTGTCCATGGCGCCGAACCAGCTGAGCATGTGTGTTTCGTAGTAGCGCGCCGCGCCGATGGCGACCGAGAC
>JAJDAI010000206.1 GCA_029261955.1 Deltaproteobacteria bacterium
GAACTCGACCCGCGCGTCGATGGGCGCCAGCAGCTGATCGAAGGCCCCGCCGGGCCCCGCGTCGCCGACGTAGTGCACGCCGACGTCGAAGACGTAGCGGTCGGCCTTGCTGCCCCGCGCAAAGCCGGTCGCGCAGCCGCCGGCGACGTAGTGGCTGTCGAAGCAGGCGACCGAGAAGCCCTCTCGGGCGAGGTAGGCCGCCGCGGTCAGGCCCCCCAGGCCGGCGCCGACGATGGCCACATCCACCTGATCGGGGATCGGCACGGCGGAGCGGCGGCGGGTGTTCCCAGTCGGGAGGACAAGCAGCGGATCTGAGGCTTCTCTCATTGCGCGCGAGGGTACAGGACGGGCGGCAGCTTGCTCAAAATCTTGGATTCAGGCGCCGCAGCCCGACGCGGCAGCCCCTTCGATTCGACGTGCTGAACGGCTACGGGCTCTCCACCAGCAGGTGGCGCTGGTCGCCGGCGAGCCCCTCGAAGATCTGCACCGCGCCGCTCCGCCAGCGCACCTCGACGCGATCCGGCGCCTCGGCCGAGCCCAGCCCGAAGTGCAGCACCTTCCAGGGCGAGCTGTGCGCCGCGCCCGAGGGCACCTCGCCCCACTGGGTGGCGCCGCCCGCGGTCACGAGCACCTGGGCGCCGATGGCGTCGGGGTGATCCGCCCCCTGGAGGGTCAGCTGGAGCCAGTGGTTGCCGCCGGGGCAGAGCCCCTCGAAGACCCCCGTGCGCCCCACCGTGGTGCCCACGACGAGGTCCAGGCACCCGTCGGCGTTCAGGTCCACGGGCACGACGGCGCGGCTGTCGGCCGGGTCGGAGGCGCCGCTGTCCTCCACGACCACGAAGTCGCCGCCCTGGTTCAGCGCCAGCGCGTTGGGCTGCGGGCTGTCCGGGTCCTCCACGAAGGGGCCGTAGGCGACGTAGAGATCGGACCAGCCGTCGTTGTCGGCGTCCAGGAACTCCGCGCCCCAGGAGATGGTGCGGCGGCCCTCTTCCTGCTGGCCGATGTTCGCGCCGTTGGTCAAACCGACCTCGAGCATCACGGCGTTGCCGGTGTTCTGGAGCATCAGCTCCCCGCCGCCCACGTTGGGGCCCGGCATGGCGAAGCCCAGGGTGCTGTTGGTGATGAAGAGGTCCTGCCAGCCGTTGCGGTCGTAGTCCCCGATGGCCAGGCCCATGCCGGCGACGCTGTAGTCGCAGAAGCACTGCGGATCGCCGTTGGCGAAGACCCCGTCGTCCTGACGGAACCAGTGGTTGGTCTCGCTGCCGGGAGGGCGCTCGTTGACCAGGTACAGGTCCAGGTCGCCGTCCTGGTCCAGGTCGGTCCAGCGTGCGGCGAAGGCGCGGCCACCCGAGCCGGGGGGCAGCAGGTGGCTGACGTCCTCGAAGGTGCCGTCGCCGAGCCCCCGGTACAGCGCGTCGGCGCCGTCGATGGGGTTCTCCTCGTTCGGCACGAAGACGATGTGGTTGGCGATGTAGAGGTCCAGGTGGCCGTCGCCGTCGAAGTCCGCGAAGGGCGCAGCGAAGGTGAGGCCGCGGTCGGTGAAGCCCGGCTCGGCGACCTCCTCGAAGCTGCCGTCCTGGTTCAGGAAGAGGCGGTTCAGGTCGAAGGTCTGGAGCAGCAGATCCGGGTCCCCGTCCGCGTCCACGTCGCCGAAGGTCGCGCCCCAGTCCTCGCTGTCGAAGGCCTCGTCCGACCAGGGTTCGAAGCGGAAGCCGCCCAGGTTCCGGTAGAGCCGCGAGCCGTCGAAGTCCGTCAGCAGGACCTCGGGCAGCCCGTCGCCGTCCAGGTCCGCCACCGCCACCCCGCCGCCGCGCTCGGGGATGGCCAGCCCGGTGAACTCCGGCGGGCAGATCCGGTAGTGGCTGCCCCGGTCCAGGTCGTCGCCGGTGTGGGGATCGGGGGTCGCGTCGTCGTCGTCCGCCGAATCGTCGTCGTCCACGCCGTCGTCGTCGTCCACGCTGTCGTCGTCGTCCGCAGCGGGGGCGCTCACGCAGCCGGCGAGCAGCGCCAGCCAGAGCCACCTCATCGGCCCGAGCCCTCGACGAGCAGGACGCGCCGGTCCGCGTCGAAGCCATCGAAGGCCTCCGTCGCGCCGCCCGGCCAGTCCACCTCGATGGAGTCCACCGCCTCGGCCTCGCCCAGCCCGAAGTGCAGCACCTTCCAGGGCGAGCCGTGCACGGAGCCGCTGAGCACCTCGCTGCGCCAGGTCTCGCCGCCCGCGCTCAGGCGGACCACGGCGCCCAGGGCGGAGCGGTTGCTGGTCGTGCCGCGCAGCTCCAGCTGGGCCCAGTGGGCGGTCTCGTTGCAGGTGTTGCGGAAGAGGTCGATGGGCCCCGCGATGTTGCCCACGACCACGTCCATGCAGCCGTCGCCGTCCAGGTCGACGGGGATGACCGAGCGCGCCTCGGACACCGAGTCGGCGCCGCTGTCCGGCTCCAGGTCGAAGCTGCCGTCGCGGTTGCGCAGCAGGGCGTTGGGCTGCGGCGTCTGGGCGCGGTCCTCCAGCGGGCCGAAGGCGACGTAGAGGTCGAGCCAGCCGTCGTTGTCCACGTCCAGCCAGTCCGCGCCCCAGGACACCCAGCGGTTGTCGCCGTCCCGCGCGCCGACGTTCGCGCCCGTCGCCAGCGCGGTCTCCAGGAAGACCGAGTCCCCCTCGTTCTTGAGCAGCTGCTCGCCCGAGCCCGTGCCGCCCGGCTGCACCCGGCCCTCCAGCGTGCTGTTGGTCATGAAGAGGTCCTGCCAGCCGTCGCGGTCGTAGTCGCCGATGGCCAGCCCCATGCCCGCCAGGCTGAGGTCGCAGAAGCAGGTCGCATCCATGGACGTCCACAGCCAGCCGTCGCCGTCCGGGCCGTCGTTGCGGAAGAGGTGGTTGGGCTCGTCGCCCGGGGGCACCTCGTTGACCAGGTAGAGGTCGGGGTCGCCGTCGTGGTCGAAGTCGGACCAGCGGGCGACAAAGCCGCGGCCGTCCGACAGGCCTTCGGGCAGCATGGCGGAGACGTCCACGAAGGAGCCGGTCCCGTCGCCGCGGTACAGCTCGTCCTCCCCGTCGAAGTCCGGGGGCTGGCTCGGGTCGAGCACCATGTGGGTCGCGGTGTAGAGGTCGAGGTTGCCGTCCCCGTCGTAGTCGCCCAGCGACATCGAGAAGGTCAGGCCGAGGTCGTTGAAGCCGGGGTCCGCGACCTGCTGCCAGCTGCCGTCCGCGCGGCCCAGGTAGAGGGGGTCCCGGGCGCCCTGGTGCAGCATCAGGTCGCTGATGCCGTCGTTGTCCACGTCGGCGAAGGTGCCGCCCCAGTGGTCCTCGCTGAAGACGTCCGCCGTGTCCCAGGGCTGCTCGGGCCAGGGCTCGAACTGGAAGTTGCCGAGGTTCCGGTAGAGGTGCGCGCCCTCGAAGTCCGCCACGAGCAGCTCGGGCAGCCCGTCGCCGTCGAGGTCCTGCACGCCGATGCCGCCGCCGCGCGAGGGGGTGGCGATGCCCGCGGCGGCGGGGTCGACCTCCTCGAAGATTTGGGGGCCCGGCGTCGCGTCGTCGTCGTCCGAGGCGTCGTCGTCGTCCGAGACGTCGTCGTCATCGGGCGCGGTGTCGTCGTCGTCGGGCGGCGCCGTGCAGCCGAGCGGAAGGAGCAGGAGGAGCGAGAGGAGGCGCATCGCCTGCAATGTAGAAGGCGCCGCCGATCCGCGGAAGGGCGAGGGACGGTCCAGCACCAGGTCTAGGCTCCGCCGAAGACCTCGTCGTAGTCGGCGACCGCCGCGTTCACCACGGCGAGCGCGTGCTCGCGCCCGTAGGCCGGGCCGATCTCGACGGCGTTGCTCTGCCCCGGCACGAGCTTGTAGGTCTCGAAGTAGTGGCGCAGCCGCTCCACCAACACCGGCGGCAGCTCCGACAGGTCGCGGATGTGCCCCCAGAGGTGATCGTTCTGGAGCACGGCCACGATCTTGTCGTCCGCCTCGCCGCCGTCGACCATCGGCAGGCCGCCGATGACGTGCGCGTTGAGGATGACCTCCGAGCGGTCGATGGGCCGCTCGCTGAGCACGCAGATGTCCAGCGGGTCCGCGTCGCCGCGCTCCGCCGCGGGCAGCAGGGCGCCCACGCGGTCACCGCAGTAGGTGCGCGGGATGAAGCCGTACAGGGTCGGCGGCGACGACGAGGTGCGCTGCGGTCGGTCGACGCGCAGGAAGCCCGTGGTCTTGTCGAGCTCGTACTTCACCGTGTCGAAGGGCGTGATCTCGATGTAGGCGTGCACCACGTCCGGCGCGTTCGGGCCGACAGCGAGGCCGTGCCAGGGGTGGGGACGCCAGCGGAAGAAGGGCTGCGGGAACGACATGGGGGCCTCCGCGGAGGAACCTGCGGTTTGTGGGCACGCCTGTCAACGCGAGGGCGGGGCTCCGTCGCACGAACTCAGCGCCCGAGCAGCTCCTCCACCGCGGCCGCCAGCGCCACCGGGTCGTGCGCCGAGGCCATGTAGGTGATGCGCCGGTCCCCATCGAGCAGCACCTGCCGCGGGTAGGGCGCCAGGCCGAACTCCCAGGCGTACTGGTCGAAGCTGCCCTCGTCCTGCACCACGGGAAAGGTCACGCCGGTCAGCTGGATGAAGTTCTCGATCTGCGGCAGCGGGTCGTTCAGCTGCCGCGAATTCACGCCGACCACCGCCAGTCCCTGGGGACCGTAGACCTGGTGGAAGCTGCTCTCGAGGTCCGGAAACTCCAGACCGCAGGTGGCTCAGAAGGTGGCGAAGTAGGCGAGCAGCAGGGGCCCGTCGTGCAGGGCCGAGAGCTGCACGGGCCCGCCATCCAGGTCCAGGAAGGTGAAGTCGTCCACCACGTCCCCGACGCCGAAGCCCGAGCGGTTGGCCTCGACGGAGATGCGCTGGGTGGGCTCGTCGATGTCGTCGCTGCTCAGGACCAGCGTGCCCGCGGCGGGGGCGTCGTTGGGCGCACTGAAGCTCAGGGTGACCGTCTGCTGCTGGCCTGGATCCAACCTGAGCGGCAGCTCCAGGTCGCCGACGGAGAAGCCGGTCCCTTCGGCGGACACGCCCTCCACCGACAGCACCTTCAGCCCGTCGTTGCGCAGGCGCACGGCGGCGTCGCTCGTGGCCCCGAAGGGGGTGCGCGGCAGGTTGACGAACCGGGGCTCCACGAGCAGATCCGGGGCCGCGACGCCGGGCTGGAGGCGGAAGGTCGAGGCCTCGGTCCAGCCCGAGGACAGCGCGAAGTCGTCGCGCGCAGCGATGCCCATCGTGTGGTTGGGCAGGTTGTCGTCCACCGGCAGCGGCACGACCTCGAAAGGCAGCGGCTCGCGGGCCACGAAGCGCAGCACATCGCCGGAGACGTCGAAGAGCCGCACGTCCCGCCAGTCCGAGACCCACAGCCAGCGCCCGTCCCCCGAGAAGGCCACGGCCAGCGCGGTGCCGGGGGTGTCGTGCAGGTCGAGCAGGACCGGGGCATCGGGCTCCGAGAGATCCACCAGCGCGACCCCCGCGCCGCGCAGCGCGACAGCGGCGCGATCGCCATCGAGATCCAGGTCCGCAGCAGAGCCGCCCAGCTCCAGGCGGTGCAGCTCGGCGAGCGCGGTGGGGTCGCCGGCGTCGAGCGTCACGAGGCCGCCCACCCCGTCCGCGACGTAGGCCCGGTCCCCGCGGACCCGCAGCTGCCAGGGGTTCTGGAGCCCCGCGAAGCGCGCCACCTCGCTCAGGGAGTCGCCCTCGCGACGCCAGGTGATGATCCCGTCCTGGTGCGCCGCCACGAGCAGGTGATCCCCGATGGGCGCCATGCCCTCGAGGTTCGCCTGGATGAAGTCCGTCCAGCGGACCTGGGGCGAGCTCGGGTCGGAGACGTCGAGCACGCTGAAGAAGGCGATGGGCGCGGGGCCGGCCGGGTGCCCGGCGATGTAGAGCAGGTCATCGACCACGGCGAGGTGGTCGCAGCGGGGCTGCGCGTCGCCGCTCTGGATCAGCAGCTCGATGGAGCTGGGGTCCGAGATGTCCGCGATCGCGAAGCCGGCTGAGTTGCTGCAGAAGAAAGCGAGGTCGCCGACGATCTCGACGTCGGTCACCTCCTCCAGCGCGGGCAGGATGTCGAGCGCCAGCACGGGGTCGCCGAGGGGCTCGTTCGACGGCGTGCCGTCGTCGTCATCGCCGGACACGTCGTCGTCGTCTGCGCTGGGGCAGGCGACGAGCAGCAGGGCGAGCAGCAGGCGGACCATCGACCGAAGCCTACCCCGCGCCGCCGGGACTCAGTCCTCGACCACCGCGTTGTTCGCGGCCCGGTGCTCGGCCTTGAGCTGGCTCACGATCGACTCGATGGAGGCCAGCCCGAAGGTGATCTTCTTGAAGAAGCTCGGGTTGTGGGGCACCAGGACGAAGCGTGGGTGCCTCGACCAGATCTCCCGCAGAGCCGCGTCCAGGGCACGCGCCTCGTCGAGGTTCTCGGTGCGCTGGAGGTTGCCGCCCTCGATGCCCAGGCCGGCGACGGCCGCGGACTCGAAGAAGATCACCGCGTCGTAGCGCGCCAGCTCGGCCTCGATCGACGTCTCCATGGCGGCGAAGAAGTCCTCGGACACCTGCGTCCAGTAGGCCGCGCCGTCGCAAGTCCCGCGATCGCACAGCAGGATTCGACCCGGGAAGCGGACCGCCTGCACGTCTTCGAGGTTGCGCTGGAGGTGGTAGATCGCCGTCTGCACGGCGCGCACGGCGTGCGGCTCGTCGACGCGCGGGAATCCGCCAGCGAACAGGATCGTCGCGGCCTCGGGGACCACGACGACCTGATCGCCGATCTCACGTCGAAACAGATCTGCAGCCGTCGTCTTCCCGCCGCCCGGGCCGCCCGTCAACACGATGCGGCAGCGGCCGTTGTTCGGCTGCGGAGGCACCTAGGTGCCCGGGTGGCGAACCGAATCGCGCAGGCGATCGAAGTGGTGCTGGAGCTGCTTCCTCATGGCGGTGAAGGCGTCGTGCACGGCGGCGTGCAGGTCTTCGTGGTTGTCCGCGTTCTGGGGATCCCGATTGGCGACGAACTCCTTGCCCGGCACGTGCACGTCGAGCACAGCCAGGAAATGGCGGCCGTGGCTGTGGTGGCGGTGCGGCGTCTCGATCGTGATGTGGCTGTCGATGATGTGGGTGGAGAAACGCTCGAGGCGCTCCGCCTGTTCCTGGATGTAGGCCTCCATGGCGGGCGAGGGGTCGTGGTTCTTCCAGGTGATCCGCACGGGGAATGTCATCAGGGTCCTCAGTTTCCGGCCACGTTCGTCGCGGCAACTCATTGTGAAGCAGGAGCCGTGCCGATCGCGAACTTGCTGCGATTCCGCACACCGTCACCGATCGACGAGGCTCCACCGTGCGATATGACACAGCAACGCGTTGCCAGCCAGCACGGCGGCGCAAATCCTGCCTTC
>JAJDAI010000207.1 GCA_029261955.1 Deltaproteobacteria bacterium
GGTGCGCTACGGCGACCCTGCGGCCCTGGCGCGCGCCCTGAACGGCCTGCTGGGAGACGAGCAGCGGCGCAAGCGCATGGTCGCGAGGGGGCGCCGCTTCATCGCCGACAACTTCGCCTGGACGCGGGTCGCGACGCAGACGGAAGCCGTCTACCGGCGGGCTGTCCAGGACCGGCTTGCCGCTTCGGATTGATGTCCCTACACTCGGCGCGCCCTGGCGTACCCGCCCGGTCCCTGGAATGCCCTGATGCGCTGGATGCTCCTGTCCCTGCTGGTCTTCGCCGGAACGCTGCTCACCGGCTGCGACCAGTGGACGTGCGAGGGCGCCTGCGGTCAGTACTACGGCGACGACGGCTGCGGCCTGGAGTCGGTGCGCACCGACGGCACGACGCGAGGCCAGGCCGAAGCGCGCTGCCTCAGCGACTGCACGAACGCGCTCTACAACAGCGCGGGCGACCGGGCGGCGATCAAGGTGCTGGACGGCGGCAACGAGGACAACGCCATGGAGTTCATCCAGTGCGTGGCCGACCAGGACTACTCCGACGAGGCCTTCAACACGACCTGCGCCAACCTGCGCGAGAGCTGCGGCTGGTTCAACTCGTGGTAGTTCGCGCCGCGCTGCTCCTCCTGCTGGCCCTGAGCCTGGCCGGCTGCGACACCGAGTGCCGTCAGGCATGCGAACACGTGCTCGACGACTGCGGCATCGACCGCGCCGACTACGGCGTCGACGACTGCACCGCGCAGTGCCAGGCCTTCCTGAGCCACTACGAGGATGAGTGGCAGGAAGAACAGGCGAAGGACGCCGTCCAGTGCACGCGCAACGCCGCGTGTGCCGACCTGCAGGCAGGTGCCGCGTGCTACGACGAGGCTGTCTACATCTGGTAGCGCTGCTGGTCCTGGCCGGCTGTTCAGCCGGGCCGGCCCGGCGCGCAACCGACATCGACCCCGCCCCGCTCTCCGCGCTGTACGACGGCGCCCAGATGATGCAGGAGGGGCGAGCTCCGGACGCGCTCCAGCATTTCGAAGCCCTGGTGGCGGCGCACCCGCAGTCCTGGGGCGCGCACCGCGGCCTGCAGAACGCGCGACTCGCGCTGTGGCCTCGCGACCGCGTCGCCGGCACCTACCGCGACGCGTCGCGCAGCGGTGGCGCCATCGAGCAGTACCTGTTGGGCCGCGCGGTCATCGAAGACGATGCGGCGGCGCGGGCCGCGTTCGAGGCCTCGCTCGAGCTCGAACCCGAAGCGCCGTGGCCGGTGGTCGGCCTGTCGTTCCTGGAGTACCGCCGCGGGGACCTCTTCGAGACCGTGCGCGTCTACGAGCAGGCCCTCAAGCGCGCCCCGCGCAGCCGGGTGCTTCGGCTCCGTCTGGGCAACCAGTACCTGGAGTTGAAGCTCTTCGTGGAAGCCCAGCGGCAGCTGGAGGTCGCGCTGCGCCTGGCCCCGGACGACGCCGAGGTCCTCGCCGCCCTGGGCAAGGCCTACCTGGGCATGCGCTACGAGGAGCGCGCCCTGGATCTGCTCGAGCGATCGCTGGAGGCGGAGCCGCGCATGGGCGACGTCTACCCCGTGCTGTCGGCGCTCTACCTCCGGCTGGAGCGCCCCGCCGACGCCCAGCGGGCTTACCGCGAAGGCCTGCGCCTGGGCCAGCCGCCCGACGCAGAGCTGGCGGCGGAGATCCGCGTCGGGCTGCTCATCGAGTCGCGTCGCTGAAGCCGAGCCGTTCGGCCGCCTCCGCCCAGCCGCGCAGGTCGGGCCGGACCAGGAAGCTGCGGATCCCCGCGATCCCGTGAGCTCCCGCCTCGACCGCGTCGGCTGCATCCCCGGGGCCCAGGCCACCGAGGGCGTACACCCCCGGTCGCTGCACGGCCGCGGCGAAGGCGGGCCAGCCGAGGGCCGCCCCCTTGCCGGGGCTGGGCTTCACGGGGGAGAGGGTGAGGTAGTCCGCCGAACTCAGCTGCCCGTGGCAGGACTGCCCGACCAGCAGCCCGGTCCGGGGCAGGGCCTCGCCGTCGCGCAGGTGCAGGCCATCGGCCCCGAGCTCCTCAGCGAAGGCCACATCACCGGCCACGAGCAGGGGCGCGCCGAAGCGCGCGGTCAGGGCGCGAAGCTCCTGCCCCAACGCGAGGCGGGTATCGCTCGGCAGATCGCGATCGCGGAGCAGCACCGCGAGGGCCCCGCGCGGCAAGCCGGCGAGGAGGGACGTCAGCGGTGCGATGGGATCCGCGATGTGCCGGTCGGTGATCGCGATCAGCCGGAAGGACGTGCTCATTGGCCTGAGCGGTGTCTCTCGATCGCGGCCTCGGTGAGAACCGACGGTCCCTCGGTAGGACGACGACGCCGGCGGGGTCGCTCCCCCTCCCAGGAGGAGGACACCCCGAGGGGCCGCCGGGGCCGGCGAGGTCCATCGAGAGACACTGCTCTGGCCAATCTACTCGCCGGCGAAGGAGAGCACACCCTCCTGGGGGGAGGACGCCGATGCGTGCGCGCGCATGGGGATGCGTCCGGCCTTGAAGGCCAGGCGGCCGGCCTGGACCGCGAGCTTCATGGCGGTGGCCATGGCGACCGGGTCCCGCGCGCCGGCGATGGCGGTGTTCATGAGCACCCCGTCCACGCCGAGCTCCATCGCGAGGGCGGCGTCCGAGGCCGTGCCCACGCCGGCGTCGACGATGACGGGCACCGACACGGACTCGCGGATCAGCTCGATCTTGCCGGGGTTCGCGATCCCCTGGCCGGAGCCGATGGGGGAGGCCAGCGGCATGACGGCGGGGCAGCCGGCGTCCTGCAGCTTCTGGCACATGATGGGGTCGTCGCCGATGTAGGGCAGCACGACGAAGCCGTCGGCCAGCAGGATCTTCGCCGCCCGCAGGGTCTCTTCGTTGTCCGGGAAGAGGGTGCGGGGGTCACCGATGACCTCCAGCTTCACCAGGTTCGTGCCCAGGGCCTCACGCGCGAGGCGGGCGGTCAGCACGGCGTCCTCGGCCGTGTAGCAGCCGGCGGTGTTGGGCAGCAGCTTGAGCTTGCTCAGGTCCAGGTGGCTCATGACGCCGCCCTTCGCCTCGAGCTGCACGCGCCGGATGGCGACGGTCACGAGATCCGCGCCCGACGCGTCGATGGCCGCGACCATCGTCGCGAAGTCCGGGTACTTGCCCGTGCCGACGATCAAGCGCGAACGCAGCGTGATGTCCCCGATCTGCAGCACGGCTCAGCCTCCTCCGACCGCGATGACGACGTCGACGCGATCGCCGTCGCTCAGCTCGGTCTGCCGCCAGGTGTCCCGCGGCACGACCTCCAGGTTCAGCGCGACGGCCACGCCGCTCTGCGCAGGGTCTCGGCCCAGCTCCTCCAGCAGCGCGTGCACCGACAGAGGTGCGGGGAGCTCCCGCGGCTCTCCGTTGAGCGTCACGTTCATCGCCGCGGTCGCCGCCCGGGCGGCTGGGTGGTCTCGACCTCCTTGGCGAACAGCTCGGGGTCGCCGCAGGCTTCGATCGCCGCCTCGCGGGTGATGTCGCCCTTGATCGCCATGGCGTAGAGCGCCGCCTCGAGGGTCTGGTTGCCCGAGGCCGCGGAGGCCTGCATGAGCGAGGGGATCTGGAAGACCTTGTTCTCGCGGATCAGGTTCCGGATGCCGTAGTTGACCAACATGATCTCGCAGGCGGCGACGCGCCCCTTGCCGTTGGCCTTCTTCATCAGCGTCTGGGAGATCACGGCCTGGAGCGAGCCCGACAGCATCGTGCGCACCTGCGACTGCTGGTCCGCGGCGAACACGTCGATGATCCGGTCGATGGTGTCCTTGGCGCCCTTGGTGTGCAGCGTGCCGAAGACCAGGTGGCCGGTCTCCGCGGCGGTCAGCGCCAGCTGGATGGTCTCCAGGTCGCGCATTTCGCCGACCAGCACGACGTCGGGATCCTCACGCAGAGCCGCGCGCAGCGCGTTGTTGAAGGACTTGGTGTGAGCCCCCAACTCGCGCTGGTTGATGATGCATTTCTTGGGCGTGTGCACGAACTCGACCGGGTCCTCGATCGTGAGGATGTGCTCCCGGCGCGTCTCGTTGATGTGGTTGAGGATCGCCGCGAGGGTGGTGGACTTGCCGGAGCCCGTGGGGCCCGTCACCAGGACCAGGCCGCGCTTGTAGTCAGCGACCTTGCGCACCGCCGGCGGCATGTTGAGCTTCTCGAGCGGGATGATGTCCGAGGGGATCGTTCGAAACACCGCCGCGATGCCCCGGCCCTGGTAGAAGACGTTCACGCGGAAGCGAGCGAGCTTCTCGAGGCCGACCGAGAAGTCGGCCTCCAGCGTCTCTTCGAAGCCCGACTTCTGCCGCTCGTTCATGACCGAGAACAGCAAGCGCTTGCAGTCGTCGCCTGAGATGGGGGGCGCGTTGATGCGCTGGATCTCGCCGTGAATGCGCAGCGCAGGCACTTCGCCCGCGCTGATGTGCAGGTCGCTCGCGCCCTGCTTCACCGAGTACATCAACAGCTCGTGGATGTGCATGGGCGGCATTGTAGAGTCGCCGCCCTCCTCTTTGTGCCTGGGGCCCATGGAAACCACCACCTGGACGCTTCCGCCGGACGCTCCGGCCGACCGCCTCGACCGCGCGCTGGCCTCCCTGGCGGAGATCTCGCGCGGAGAAGCGCGCCGTTGGATTGAAGCGGGCGGCGTCTACGTCGGCGGATCTCGCTGCCTGAGGCTCTCGCATTCGGTCGGGCCGGGCGATGAGATCGAGGGCGTGCCGGGCTCGGTCGAAGCGGCGGAGCGCGGTCGCGCAATCCTGGCCGCGACCCCACCCCAGGTGGTCTTTCGGGACCGCTGCGTCGCGATCCTCGACAAGCCGCCGGGCCTGCCGGTGCTCGCGACCCGCCAGACCGTGCACGGCACGCTGGAGTCCTGGGTGCGCGACCAGGGGGCTCAGTACATCGCGTTTCACCACCGGCTCGATCGCGAGGCCCGCGGCCTGATCGCCGTGGCCATCGACCGCTCCGCCAACCGCGAGCTGGCGGCGATCTTCTCAGAGCGCCGCGCGCGCCGGAGCTACCGCACGCTGGTGGAGGGGCACCTGGAGGGGGAGGGGGTCTGGGAGCACGGCCTCGTGAAGCGCGCCGGCCAGCGCCAGGCCGTGAAGGCCGGGGTCGGCAAGCTGATGCGCTCCCGCTTTCGCGTGCTGGGGCACCGCGGGGACCGCACGGAGGTCGAGGTCCGCCTCGAGACCGGCCGCACCCACCAGATCCGCATGCAGTGCGCGGCGGTGGGGCACCCCATCGTCGGCGACCGGCTCTACGGAGAGGCCGCTCCGGGCGGCCTGCGCCTCCAGGCCTGCCGCCTGGAGATGCCGCACCCGACGAAGAAGGGCTGGCTGAGGTTCTCGCTGCCGGACCCCTGGGCCGACGAGGAGCCTGGGACCGGCGACTAGAGTCCGAGCATCCGGGCCCAGATCAGGTCGCCCGCCAGCCAGGAGATGAGCGCCCCGGCGCAGAGGAAGGGCCCGAACGGCACCTTCGCCTGGCGATCCCGGCCGTGCTTGATCATGTGCCCGATGCCGATGACGCTGCCCAGGGTCGCGCCGCCGAAGAGGGTCAGGAGCAGGGTGGGGTGCAGGCCCTGCCAGGCGCCGATGGCGGCCATGAGCTTCACGTCCCCCATGCCCAGCGCCTCGCGGCCGTAGAGCAGCTCCCCGAACTTCGCGAGCGCCCACATCCCGCCGCCGCCCACCAGGGCCCCGAGCACCGCGTCGGGAAAGGCCACGCGGCCCACGCCCCAGGCGTCGAGCATCGCCACCGCCGCCAGCCCGATCGGGATGAGCGGCAGGGAGATCGTGTCCGGCACGATGAAGTGGTCCAGATCGATGAGCGAGATCGCCAGCAGCGCGGAGAAGTAGGCGCCGTAGAGGCAGAACCCCACGAGCTGCGCTGGCTCCGCCAGGACCTGGGGCTCGGGCAGCAGGTTCAGGAAGAGCAGGACCCAGAGCAGGCCGCACAGCATCTCGACGATGGGGTAGCGCGCGGAGATCGGCTCGGAGCAGTCGTGGCAGCGGCCGCGCAGCATCAACCAGCCGAAGACCGGCAGGTTGTGCCAGGGCCGGATCTTGTGCCCGCAGTGCGGGCAGGCCGAGGGCGGGTGCGAGAGGCTGCGGCCGAGGGGCAGCCGCCAGACGACCACGTTCAGGAACGATCCGATGGAGCCCCCGACCACGGCACCGAAGCCGAGGAAGAGCTGCCAGGTCGCCGTGACGGGGTCAGCCACTCAGGAGGCTCCCAGGTGCTCCGCGATGGCGCCCATGACCTCGCGCTGCTGCGCTTCGGTGATCTCCGGGTAGATCGGCAGGCCCAGGACCTCCGACGTCGCCTGCTCGGAGTGCGGCATGGAGCCGGCGGCGTAGCCCAGATCGGCGTAGCAGGCCTGCAGGTGCAGGGCGAGCGGGTAGTAGACCGCGCTGCCGACGCCGCGGGACTTCAGGTGCGCCTGCACGCCGTCGCGGTCGGGCACGCGGACCACGCACTGGTGCACGATGGGCACCGCCTGCTCGGGCACGTGCTGGAAGCGCACCGACTCACCGAGACCCAGCTCGGCCGCGATGGACTGGTAGCGGTCGAAGGCCTGTCGGCGCCGCTCGTTCCAGTCCGCGAGGTGCGGCAGCTTGACCCGCAGGATCGCCGCCTGGAGCGCGTCGA
>JAJDAI010000208.1 GCA_029261955.1 Deltaproteobacteria bacterium
TGGCAGGTCGCCCTGGCGCACCGCTGGCGCAGCGTCTCGGGGGTCCTGCTCGATCCGATCACGCTGCTCGGCCTGGCCGCAGCCGCCTGGGGCGCCAGCCGCGCGGGCGCGGCCTTCGGCGGCAGCGGGCAGCTCGGAGCGGTCGTCGTGCCCCTGGCCGCCGCCCTCGCCCTGGCAGCCGGGGCCTTCCTGCTGGCCGAGGACCTGCTCTTCGCGCGGCCCGAGAACGATCTGCTGCGCGCCCAGCCCCTCGGCCCGACGGGCCTGCTGCGGGTGCGCCTCAAGGAACTGCGCTGGTGGCTCGCGCCGGGGCTCGTGCTCGCCGGCAGCGCGACCTGGTCGGCGAGCGGCTTCCTGGCCGCAGCCGCGCTGGTCCTGTGCTGGTGGACCCTGCCGGGCGGGGCCGTGGCCCTCTGCCTCCGGGTCGGGGCGCCGGCGCGCCGGCGGCTCCGCGTCACGTTGGCGGCCTTGGGCCTCGCCGCCGCGGCGGGCGGGCTGCTCCTCGCCGACCGCCTGCTGGAGGGGCCCGGGTGGCTCGCGGCGATCCCGGTCCTGCTCGTGGCCGCGCTGGGCGCAGCCGGCGGCGCTGGCCTCGACCGGTCCTGGGTCCGCCGATACGACCTCCGCGCGAGCGAGGCCCTCTCCACGTCCCGCCGCACCGGGCGGCGCGGCTGGCGGCTGGCCGAACGCCTGCTCCCGCTGCCTCCCCCCGTGCGCGCACGCCTGCTGCGGGACTTCGCCCTGCTGAGTCGGGGACGGGACGTGCGCGGCGCCGCGCTGCTCTGCCTGTCCCCCCTCTCCTGCCTCTACCTCGCGGACGAGCTGGTCGGCCTGTCCGGGCCGCACGCCCTGCCCTGGCGCGCCCTCACCGCGGCCGCGCTCGGTGGAGCCGCCGTCGCCTACGCCATGGGCCCCGGCATCCACCTCGCGCGGAGCCGGGTGCTCGCCTGGGAGCGCGGCACGCCCCACGCGGGCCGACGCTCCCTGGTGGCCGCGCTGCTCTGGGCCGCCGTCTTCGCCTCGGCCCACGGCCTGATCACCGTTGGGACCGTCGCCGTCGCGGCGGGGGGACGCTTCGCCCCGGAGGCCGCCTCCCTGCTCCTCCCGGTGCTCGGGCTGGAGCTGGCGCTCGCGCACTTCGTCGTCGCCTTCACCTTCGGCGCCAGCACGGGCCGGCGCATCGAAGGCGAAGGCACCCTGGCGCTGATGCTGCCCGCCGTCGCTGTCGGCGTCGCCCTCGTCGCCGTGCTGTGGCCCTGGGCCGTGCCCCTGTACTTCGTGGTCACGGCGGGCATGCTTCGAACCGGCGTCGAGCGACACGAAGCCCTGGAGGTGACCTGGTGATCCGCGTGGAATCCGTCGCGAAGTCCTACGGCAAGGTGCAGGCCCTGGCGGACGTGTCCTTCGAGGTCGGCAAGGGCGAGGTCTTCGGCCTGCTCGGCGCCAACGGCTCGGGCAAGTCCACCCTGAACCGCTGCCTGGCGACGCTGCTGCGCCCCGACGCGGGCCGGCTCATCGTCGCGGGCTTCGACATCGCCGAGGCGCCGGACGCTGTGCGGGCGCGGCTGGGCTACCTGGCCGAGCACCCCGTCGTGCACCCCTCGCTCTCCGCCGAGGAGTTCCTGCGCTTCATCGGCGGGCTGCGCGGCCTGCGCTCCGCCGAGGTCGGGCGCCGCATCGACCGCTGGCTCGCGCTCTTCGAGTTGGAGCCCGCCCGGCACCAGGCGATCGGGGGCTACTCCCAGGGCATGCTCCGCAAGGTCGCCCTGGCCGCCGCGCTGCTGGACGAACCCGAGGTCGTGCTGCTCGACGAGCCCACCAACGGCCTCGATCCGCCCTCGGTCTGGCTCTTCCGCCAGGTGGTCGCGAACCTCAAGGAGCAGGGCTGCACCGAGCTGCTCTCGTCCCCCGTGCTGCCGCTGGTGCAGCAGGCCTGCGACCGCGTCGGCATCCTCGCCGCAGGTCGCATCCGGGCGGTCGGCACCCTCGACGAGCTCCGGGCCGAGGCCGGGCGCCCCGAGGCGGACCTGGAGGAGCTGTTCCTGCACTTCTCGGGTCTGGACCGCGCGATGCTCGAGCGCCTGGCAGATGCAGGGCTCAGGAGCTGATCAGTTCGGGCCGATGCCCTGCCGGCGCATGGAGACGTTGGCGGCAGCGATCGCCGCAGCCACGCCACCCAGAGCCGCCACGACCAGGCGCCCCCCCGTCAGCCAGCCGTCGAAGCCGATCCCCGCGAGCAGGACTGCCGGCCCGAAGGCCCAGGTGGCCTGGAACAGCGTGCGCGCGTGCCAGGTTGGGCGTCCGCGCCGGTCGAGGCCCCCGCCGAGCAACCCCACCGCGACGCTCAGCGTGACGGCGGCGGTGAAGGCCAGCGGCATCGTCTGACGGAGCGCGGCGAGCGACTCGGTCCAGCCGACCCCGAGGCCGAAACAGACCGCTGCCGTGGTCGTCGTCGAGCTCACCGCCCCCAGCAGGGCCACGAAGCCCGCGCGCATGCCCGGCGGCACGATGTCGGGCATCCAGGCCAGCTCGTGCACGTCCCGCCGCCAGTAGGGGAAGAAGTTGAACCACTGCGAAGGCTGCGCGCGAACGTGGCGCTCCAGGGAGCGGGCATAGCGCTCCAGCGTCTGGTCGGCGTCCTTCACGAGACCCAGGTCGTCGGCCAGCAGGCGGAAGCGCCCCGGCCCGACACGAAAGACCGACAGGCTGATCGCCCTCGCCTTCGCCAGGCGCGCCACCTGCTCGGGCCCCC
>JAJDAI010000209.1 GCA_029261955.1 Deltaproteobacteria bacterium
GTCGTGGCCCTGAGCCGCATCCTCACCGGCTGGACGGTGGATGGGCCGCGGCGCGGCGGCACGGGCGGCTTCGTCTTCGAGCCGCGCATGCACGAGCCCGGGCCCAAGACGCTGCTGGGGCAGCGCTACGCCGAGGGGGGCGTGGAGGAGGGCGAGCGCGCGCTGAAGGCCCTGGCCCGGCACCCGGCGACGGCGCGCTACATCGCAGGCGAGCTGGCTGCGCACTTCGTGGCGGATCGACCGCCCCGGGCGGCGGTGGATGCGCTGGCGACCGCCTTCCTGCGCAGCGAGGGCGACCTCGCCGAGCTCGCGCTCGCGGTCATCGAGCTGGGCCCGGCCTGGGCCCACGCGGGCGAGAAGGTGAAGACCCCCTGGGAGCTGGTGGTGGGCGCGTCCCGGGCGCTGGAGCTGCCCGGAGCGCCGCGTGTGCTGCTCGCCGCGCTGCGCCACCTCGGGCAGGCCCCTTGGGCCGCTCCGTCCCCCGCGGGCTGGCCGGACGAGGCCGCGGGCTGGCTCGGCCCCGAGGCCCTGATGCGTCGGCTCGAGTGGGCGGAGGGCGTCGCTCGGCGCTGGGGCCGTGGCGTCGACGCGCAGCAGCTCGGGCAGCAGATCCTGGGCCCGCGCTTGCGCCCGGCCACGCGCCGCGCCGCGGCTCAGGCCACCCCGACCCGCGCGCTCGCCATCGTCCTGGCCAGCCCCGAATTCCAGCGGAGGTAGAGATGACCACACGACGCACGGCCTTGAAGGGGCTGCTGGCCGGCGGCCTGGGCCTCGCTCTGAATCCCGGCCTCGCCTTCGCTGGCGGCGGCGGCGATCGCCGGCTGGTGGTGGTCTTGCTGCGCGGTGGTCTGGATGGGCTCGCGGCCGTGCCGCCGGTGGGCGACGCCGACTACGTCTCCGCCCGGCGTGGCCTCGCGCTGGAGGACGGGGTGGGGGAGCTGGATGGCTTCTTCGGCCTGCACCCCGCGCTCGCTGGGCTCCTGCCGCTCTGGCAGGCCGGCGCGCTGCTGCCCGTGCAGGCGGTGGCCACGCCCTACCGCAGCCGCTCCCACTTCGATGGCCAGGACGTGCTGGAGGCGGGCACCACGGCGCCGCAGCTCCGGCGCGACGGCTGGCTCAACCGGGCGCTCGTGGCGGCGGGGACCGAAGCCATCGCCGTGGCGCAGGCCGTGCCGCTGATCCTCCGCGGGGCGGCCGAGGTCGGCTCGGTGGCGCCGGGCGGACGGGCTCCGCGCGAGCAGGACCTCGCCGCAGACCTCCAGTCCGTCTACGCGGGCGACCCGCTCTTCCGCGATGCGCTGCGCGCCGGCCTGGAGGGTCGGGCGATGGTCGCGGAGGCGGTCGGGGAGCCGGAGCGGGGACGGCGGCGACAGGGCGCGGCCCCGGTCGTCGGGCGCCTGGCCGGCGTGCTGCTCGCCGAGCTCGGCGGACCCCGCGTCGCCGTGGTGGAGCTGGGGGGCTGGGACACCCACGCCAACCAGGGCCTGGAGGAGGGGCGCCTGGCCAACGGCCTGGGAAACCTCGCCGACGGGCTGCTGGCCCTGAAGGAAGGCCTCGGGGCCGCCTGGTCGCAGACCGCGGTCTGCGTGGTCTCCGAGTTCGGGCGCACCGTCGCGCGCAACGGCACGCGGGGCACCGATCACGGCACGGGCGGCGCGGCCCTGCTCCTCGGAGGAGCGATCCAGGGCGGCCGGGTGCTGGCCGACTGGCCGGGGCTCGCACCCGCGCAGCTGCACGAAGGCCGCGACCTGCGCCCCACCACCGACCTGCGCGCCGTGCTCGGCGGGCTGCTCCGGGACCACCTCGGGCTGCCCATCGCGGCGCTCCGGCGCGACGTCTTCCCCGGCGGCGGCTGGTCGCCGGTGGACGGGCTCGTTCGCAGCTGAGGCCCCCCCTCGATTGACGGGACCCCGCGGTCCTGCGAGAACCCGGGGGTGAGAGCCCTCCTCGATGCCGTGCACGGCGCCTTCCACCGCCCCGAGCTTCGCTCTTATTCGGTGCTGCACGGCATCCTGTGGGTGCTGATCGGGGCCAGCGTGCTCCTCGTGGTGGTCGAGCTCTTCGTGCCCATGCCGGCCGACCTGAAGGCCGCGCTCCATTCGGCAGACGTCGTGTTGCTGGGTGTCTTCTGGGTCGAGCTGATCCTGCGTGTGCTCACGCACCGCCCGCCCGCGGTCGCCTTCTTCCGGCACAGCCCGGCGCGGCGCCTGGGTCACCAGGTCTGGGGCCGGATCCGCTACTGCCTGACCCCGCTCATCCTCATCGACATCGTCACCGTGCTCGCGGTGGTGCCGGCCCTGCGCGGCCTGCGCATCTTCCGCCTGCTCCGCCTGCTCCACGGCACGCCGCTGCTGCGCTACAGCTCCCCGCTCCAGGGCACCGCCCGCGCCCTCGCCGAGAACCGCCTGCTGTACATGGGGGCCTTCTCGCTGCTCGGCGGCGCGACCATCCTGGGCGGGATCAGCCTGTGGGCTTTCGAGCGCGAGGCCGAGGGGACCCACGTCTCCAGCCTCGCCGACGGCGTGTGGTGGGCCATCGTCACCCTGACGACGGTCGGCTATGGCGACATCAGCCCCGTCACGCCCCAGGGCAAGGTGATCGGCGCCACGCTGATGGTGTCGGGCATGTTCCTGCTGGCGCTCTTCGCCGGCATCGTCGGCCAGACCCTGCTCTCATCCGTGCTGACGCTGCGCGAGGAGGCCTTCCGCATGACTGACTTCACTGGCCACATTGTGATCTGCGGCTACGACCCCGGCGCGCGCATGCTCCTGGACGCGGTCGAGCGCGAGGTGGGCGAGACCATGCGGGAGATCGTGGTCTTCGCGCCGGGTGACAGGCCCCGGGACCTGCCACCGCGCTTCGCCTGGGTGGGGGGCGACCCCACCAAGGAGTCGGAGCTGGGCAAGGTGCGCATCACGCACGCGGAGTCGGCCATCGTGGTGGGCTTCCGCGC
>JAJDAI010000210.1 GCA_029261955.1 Deltaproteobacteria bacterium
AGCCGGAGCAGCCTCATCTTCTCGTCGTACCCGAGGTGATCACCAGCAACGTCAGCCATCTCAACCTCCGCCTGCTGCAAGCGGAGGAGGAGATCACGACAGGGCGGGGGTGGTCAAGGACTTCTGGGCACGTGCACTAGCGGCGGAGGTCAGGTAGGTGCTCCTGCGCTCTGAAGGGGCGGATGACTGGGTGAGACCACGAGCGCATCCGAGAACCCGAGCAGAAGGAGCCTGTTCGAGAGTCGGGACCGCGAGGCTGGTGGCCGATCCCCGTGATGCCCAGGTGGACCCGAGGCGATATGCTCGGTCTGCAGGTGGAGGATTTCGGTGAGCCCAGCACGATCCTGGCTAGTAGAGAGTAGGGGGTTGCTGCCGACGTGCGTCGTGACCCTCGCGGTTCTCCTTGTGCCGACGGCGGGCTGCGAACCTCTCGCAGAAGCGCAGCCCGTGGCGACTGCGCTGGTGAAGTTCACTGATTCCGAAGTCAGGTGCACGCTGCTACCCACGAGCCCGCCAAGTCTCTGGAGAATCTGGGCTCAGACCTGGGTCGCGCCCGAAGATGAAGCGAACGTCGTTGTCGACGTCTTCATTGAGCCTCGTCCACAGCCCGGGGAGCCCGGGTGGCCCGAGTTCCCGCTTGTCCGAGTCTGGGACGACGAGCCGGATGAGCTCGGACGGATTAGGTGGTTCGACAGCAGGTTCGAGGAGCATGGTGAGTTCTGGGCTGACGTTTGCCTGTTGCTTGACCCCCTTGTGGTCACCTTCGTCGCGATGACGGAGGACGGACAACGTGCGACGACGGACGAATACTCCTATGAGCGATGGTTCTAGTGGCAGCGCACGGAGTCGTTCCCGTCTCGAGGCCCCGGGCAGCCCTCTTGTCACGGGGGGGCGTAGCATCTGCTGTGCGACGGATTCTCCAGCTGGGCCTTCGTGGTGCCGCGGTCTTGGGGCTCGCGGCTTGCGACCCGCCCGCGGAGTCTGTTCCCGTGGATGCAGCATCGTTTCTGGACGCTGGTATTCGCTGCGATAGCCAGGTTACAAGTCCTCCAACAGTCTGGAACGTCTACGCGCACGCAACCGTGCTTGCCATGAACGCAGATGACGATGTGGTCGAGGTATTCCTTGAGCCCACTCCACGGCCCTCGGAGTCAACTTGGCCTGCGTTCTCTCTGAACAGGGTCTGGGCCGAGGGGGCGGACGAGGAAGATGGGGCGGACTGGGTGAACTCGACGCTCGGGACGAGCGATGAGTTCTGGCCTTCGGTGTGCTTTGCCTGGAGCGGTCGTGCCGCCGTGTTTGTAGCCGTTACTCGCAGCGGTCGCCGCGCCACCACGGATGACTTCGACCTCGAAGTCTACGACTAGGCCTCGCAGCCAGCTGGCATCGCAGGTGCCAAGAACACAGGCCACGCCTTCCCCGCCCAGAGGACGCAGCGAGAGCGGTTCGGAAGTGGGGGAGCCGGTAGAGATGCCCCCCGTTTCTCCAATCCTTCGCCGCGGATACTGAACTGGGGTGTTGGAGACACCAGCGAGCGAGAGCGTCCGCTGGAATTGGAGCCGCCCCGGACGGGCGGCGATCCCAACACCGATCCGCGCCGGGTGGCATTGCACCTAACACGTCCCGGATAAACGCTGCGGCCGGTGTCGGGGAAGGCAATGTCGCCGCGGAGGCGTGAATGGACTCGAAGTCGCCCGCGCCGAGCCCAGGAGAGGCCGTGGCGTTTATCCAGTGTTAGGTGATGCACCGGCTGCAACCAGTGGAGCCGGCCATGACGGCCGGCGATCTTGTGGGCCCGCGGACGTCGGTCTACCTCGCTGTGGAGACGGCATGCCATTCCTTGCGCGTCCCTCGGCGTCGCGGCGAGCGGGAACGACGCCGGCCGAGGAGCGCGGAGATCGGGCGTTGAGCGCCGCGCCCAGGAAGACCCTATCCGCTGGGCCACCAGTGGTGCGATGGTGCAGGTGAAGGCTCGGCCAGACCCCGAGGGCGGTCTCGGGGGCCAAGGTGATGGGGACAGGGGCCGTGGCCCGTCGGTCCGTGCGGAGTCTTGAAGCCTCGCCTTCAGAAGGGAGCCGTGAGGGATGACTGAGCCGTATCTCGGGATAGCTCTCCAACTCGGCCTCGTTTTCCTGCTGGTGGGGTGTCCGGTGGTTGCCCCTCCGGCCGCTGACGATGACGAGACTGCGCGAGACGACGACGACTCGCTTTCTGATGACGACGACACTACCCCACCACTGAGCGACGACGACGACACCCCGATTGCCTCGGACGCGAGTCAGCTGATCTTGACCTTCGAGTGGTCGATGGACTTCGTCGCTGATGCTGCGGACCCTTCAGGCGACGACGACGAGAGTGCCGCCGCGGATGACGATGACGACAGCGCCGCCGCAGATGACGATGACAGCGCCGACGATGACGATAGTGCTGAGGGGGACGATGACGACGGTGGTGACGTGGAATCAGAAGACTGGAGGGTCGAAGCCGAGTTCCGCTTCGTGTACGCGGAGCGGTCCTTCCTCCTGGTTGAGGACCAACTCGTCTGCGTACAGCGTATTCAGGTCGAGGGCATCGCCGAGTTCGCGCCCCTGGCTGCCCAGCCGGGCACCTGCACGGACTGCTCGGCGCGGATCGAGTTCGACCACGAGAGTGCGGTTGATGTCTCCAACCCGGGGGTTAACCCAGATGACTGCGATAGCGCGGCTTTCGAGGACGAAGGCATCGTCGACTACGGGATGGGGTTTCTGACCCCCTCGGGGGTCGAGCCGGGCCACATCCCGCGGCAGGACGGGCCGAGGATCAACTACGGGGATTGGCTGCGGTTTGGAGTAGTAAGCCGCGCCTCGCACGAGCAGTCGGGGACCGACTTCTGCCTAGGTGGCTACGACTGCACCCCCGCCGGCCTCCAGACAGCCGCCGAGGACGAACTCGGCCCGACGGGTCTATACGCTGCTTCGTTGGCTGTTGATGCAAGCGAGGCGGCTGGGACAGCTTCGGCGATCCATGGACTTGAGGCCGTAACGGCCCCGGTGGGAGCGTCGCCTGACTGGCTGTTCGGTGGTGTGCTGCGGCGCGACGCCGCGGAGAACCAGTACGAGGATCCTGTCCATCTGAGGGGGGCGTATGTCGGAGGCGCAGGGTTTGTCTTCACGCGGGTAGGTCGGTGACGGCACCGTCCGCATTCGGGTTCTTGCTCCGCGCCGCAGGGACCGTTCGGACGTTCCCCTTGCGAGTGACGGACACGCTCCTCTGAGGTGCTCACGAGCCCGAGCGTGAGCTGCGACGGGAGCCGCCAGGACGGCGGCGTACTCAACACCGAACTTCTGTCGGTGTGTCACCTAACACGTCCCGGATAAGCGCTGCGGCCGGTGTCCGGGACAGCAGCCGCGCCGCGGCTGTACAGGTGGCCTCGAAGTCGCCCAGGTCGAGGCAAGAGGAGGCCGTGGCGCTTATCCAGTGTTGGGCGGCGTTCCACCACCAGCACCACGGAGTAGGCGGGCCCATTGACGGGCCCGCCGGCGGGACACGCCCCGCCGGTCATCGGGGTCCCCCCAACGTTGTGGGAAAGTCCCGCGCGGGCCAGGTCGAGGGCTACGTCGGCCACCAGTTGGCATCGTCGGACAGTCACTGGCCGGGTGAGCCGGGTGCCGCCGTGCTCCCAGGGAGGGTGCGGCTCCGTTCTCCGCGTCCTCGCGATGTCCTCGTCCTCGCCGGGGGGCGGCCTCGGCATCGTGCTCGTTCGTGCGAGGACACGCCAGTCCTCACAGAGCCGCGGCTAGGGACGCTGACCGACGCAATGACTCGGCGTCAGTCAGCGTCTCGGCCACGACGGGCCCGCGGCCGGTCTCGTTGGCGTCGGGCATGCGTGCTATCAGCAGCTTCTGGGGGAGCGGATGGCCACCCGGTGCGGCCGGTGGTCAAGACGACGATCAGAACCGCTGACTGCCGCGCCGGAGGTGTCGACATGCATGGAGCCTGTTGGTTCGCGTGCCCACCAGCCCACCACTTCGGACCTGACGGGGTAGAAGCTGGCCGCTGGACGGAGGTTGGTCCCACCGAGGGCTACCGCAAGTGCGCGGCCCGCTATGCGCCCGCTCCGATCGGTGTCGTCAGTCGGTACAGCGGCGAAGAGTGAGGTCGTAGTTGCCGCTGAAAACACTGACCTGGGTCGCAAAGGGCTCCCATCCGCCGGAGTAGGTCCCCGCATCTTGGCCACCGCTGCCCATGTGCTCCACCTTGACCTCCCAAGCAGTGCATTCGAACGGGGTGCTGCCGAACGCGACGGGGCCGCTGGGACTGCTGACCGTGGCCACGCAGCCGAGTACGAAGCCAGCCAGGGTCGCGGCGAAGATGGCCGGAAGATGCCGACGGGCAGGGACGTTGCTTGATCGAGAAGGCATGGTGTTGGACCTCCGGAGGGCTCTCGCCAATGAGGCTCGCCATCGCGGAGAGCCTACCAGAATGGGTTATCGATCTACCTCAGGCGGGCTCTCGGACCACTTGGGAGGCTCCGGGAGGTGAGTCGGCCGCCGAGCCCAAACGTCCGGACGCGCGCGTTGGGATGTCCGGGTCCTCAGAGAGTCAGGTTCGCCGCGGGACTGGGTGGGTCGAGTAGACGTACTCGCTCAGTGCGTCTCTCTTCCTCTTGGGCAGCGACACAACGCCGACTTGGAGGGCTCGTTGATCTCCGATGGGCCTCGCCCCTGTGGACTCTGGGCTAGCTGGCGGATGGCAGACCGTCCGAATGAGACGTCGCCCCGGACGGGCGACGGGGAGCGAAGCTCAAAGCCTTGCGGTGGTGGAATGCCGCCCAACACGTCCCTGATAAACGCTGCGGCCGGTGCCCGGGAAGGCAACGCCGTTGCGGCGGTGTGGGACGTGGATGAAGTCGATCACGCCGAGGCATTGAGAGGCCGTGGCGTTTTCCATGAGAAGGCTTGTTCCGGTCAACCCCGGTTCTGTTCTTCGCGCCCGCCGAGTTCGCGAGGTTCGGTTCCTGCTCGAGTCCGGTCTTCCATTCGCAGTCTGTGTGGGTCGCTGAGGGCCCGCTGCATGTTGGGGTCCGGCCGAGTCGACGCTGCAATCTATCAATCGACCTCGAAGGTCAAAACGACACCGCAGTCG